>DASRZR010000189.1:0-6939 GCA_035686185.1 Spirochaetia bacterium
AGGAGGAGCGCAAGGTGACAGCTCGCATCGGTATCGGGGCGCGGCTCTACTCCATCGTGATGCGCCAGAAGGCATTCGTGGCGATCATCCTGATGATGCTCGTGATGGCCTTCTCGGGAACGCAGTTCTACACCGCCTACAACCTCCTGGACATGCTGAACTCGACCTCGATCCTTCTCATCCTGTCCTTCGGGGTCACGCTGACGATCATCGCGGGGGGCTGCGACCTGTCCATCGGCGGGATCCTCGTGGTGTCCGGCATCCTGTCCATCAAGCTGCAGGACGTCATGCCCATGGAGCTGGCCCTGGTGGCCGCCGTGCTCTTCGGCGTGGTGGTCGGCTTCATCAACGGGTTCCTCTCCGTGCACCAGAAAACGGAGCCGTTCATCATCACGCTCGGCATGGGTCTCCTGCTCACCGGCATCGCCCAGCAGCTCACCGACGCGCACCCGGTGCCGGCCCGGAACCCCGCCTTCATGATGATCGGAAACGGGGACTTTCACGGCCTGCCGAACCTCGTGATCATCATGGCCGCCTGCTTCGTGCTGGCGTTCTGGCTCATGCGCTACACGCAGTTCGGCAGGAACCTCTACGCCATCGGCGGTGACTACGAGGTGGCGCGCTATTCGGGGATCCCCGTGATCCGCACGAAGTGGCTCGCCTTCGTGATCAGCGGGGGCGGGGCCGCGCTGGCGGGCATGCTCCTGTCCTCCAAGCTGAACACCGGCTCCTCAATCTACGGGGACCTGACCGCGCTCGTCGTGAACTGCGGCGTCGTGGTGGGAGGCACCTCGTTCGCCGGCGGCATCGGCGGTATCCCGCAGTCCGGCCTGGGCCTGCTCGTGTTCGGCATGCTGGACAACGTGATGAACATGCTTGCCATCAAGAGCTACTACCAGGTGCTCCTGAAGGGCGCGGTCATCGTTGCCATCATCTGGCTGGATTGTTTCGCGCAGAAGCGCAAGCGCGAGTTCGTATAGGAGGGCGCACGCCCCCATGGACGCTTCCGCACCGGACCGCATCCGAGGTCTCTCCCGTCCGCCGCGCATCGACGCGCTGAAGGAGCGCATGCTGGCCGAGCCGCGCTGGCTTTCCATCGAACAGGCGGTCATCGTCACGGAGTACTACAAGGCCCACCCGGATGCGCCGCGCGCCATCCAGCGCGCGGAGTCCCTTGCCGGGACGCTGA
Source organism: Spirochaetia bacterium (assembly GCA_035686185.1). GTDB lineage: Bacteria > Spirochaetota > Spirochaetia > SZUA-6 > Fen-1364 > Fen-1364. The sequence continues at coordinate 1,190 of DASRZR010000189.1, forward strand.
GACAGATCGAGATCCGCATCGACGCGCAGGAGCTGATCGTGGGAAACCGGACCGCGGGAGTCCGCGCGGGCGTGGTCTCCCCCGAGGCCGGCATCTCCTGGCTGGACAGGGAGATCGAGGGGCTGGGGACACGGCCGCAGGACAGGTTCAACGTCAGGCCGGAGGACATCGTCACCTTCCGGCGCGACATCCTGCCTTTCTGGAAGGGCAGGTCGCTGGAAGACAAGGTCCGGGAAGCGCTCGGCGATGAGATCGACGCCATCGGGAAGGTGGCAAAGATCAACCAGACCGACCACGCGCAGGGCCACATCTGCCCGGACACCCGGGGGTGGCTCACCCGGGGCCCTCGCGCCATCCGGGACGATGCCCGGGGAAGAGCCGCCGCTGCCGGGCCCGAAACGCGTGATTTCTACCGCAGCATGGCCATCGCGCTGGACGGGGCCCTGGACTTCATCGGCCGCTACGCGCAGAGAGCTCGCACCATGGCGGGGGATCCGCGCTTCGCGCCGCAGCGGGCAGACCTGGAGGAGATCGCCCGGGTGTGCGAAACGCTGTGCCGGGAGCCTCCCTCCACATTCCGCGAGGCCGTACAGTCCCTGTGGTTCCTGTTCGTGCTCCTGCAGGCCGAGTCGAACGCCTCCTCGTTCTCCCCCGGACGCGCGGACCAGTACCTGTACCCATGGTACCGCCGCGACATCGACGCCGGGATCCTGGACGAGGCGGGAGCGCTGGAGATCATCGAGTGCCTCTGGCTGAAGTTCAACCAGATCGTCTACCTGCGGAACTCCGCCAGCGCGAAGTACTTCGCCGGCTTTCCCATCGGTTTCAACGTCGCCGTGGGAGGAGTGGACGAGCAGGGAGAGGACGCCTCCAACGAGCTCTCCTTCCTCTTCCTCCGGGCCCAGGCGCACGTCGGCCTGCCGCAGCCCAACCTGTCCGCCCGGCTCTCCGGGAAGTCCTCGGAGGAGCTGGTGCGGGAGTGCGCCCGTGTCATCGGCATGGGCTCGGGCATGCCCCAGGTGTTCAACGACGAGAGCATCGTGCCGGCCCTCATGGCGCGCGGGATTTCCGAGGCGGACGCGCGCAACTACGCCATCGTCGGCTGCGTGGAGCTCACGACGCACGGCAATGCCCTGGGGTGGAGCGATGCGGCCATGTTCAACATGGTGAAGGCGCTGGAGCTGACGCTCAACAACGGGAAGTGCCTGCTCACGGGAAAGAAGATGGGGCTGGACCTCGGGTCCCTGGCTGATTTCCGCACCTACGAAGAGCTGCAGACCGCGTTCCGCGCGCAGATGGACCACTTCATCCAGCGCATGATCCGGGCCTGTGACGTGGTGGACCGGCTGCACGCCGAGGTGCTGCCCTCCCCTCTCCTGTCATCGGTCATCCGGGGATGCGCGGAGAAAGGCCGTGACGTGACGGCCGGCGGCGCCTGCTACAACCTGTCCGGTATCCAGGCCATCCAGCCGGCCAACCTCGCGGACTGCCTGGCGGCCATCAAGCAGTGCGTCTTCGACCAGAAGAGCGTGAGCGCGGACGAGGCGCTGGCCGCGATTCGAGCGAACTTCGAGGGCAGCGAGGGCCTGCGCCAGCGCCTCCTCAACAAGGTCCCGAAGTACGGCAACGACGTGGACTGGGTGGACGACATCGCGGCAACGTGGGTGGACTACTTTGCCTCCCGCATGGGCGAGTATACGAACGCGCGCGGGGGCCCCTACCACGCCGGGCTGTACACCGTTTCCGCCCACGTCCCGATGGGGCAGAACGTGGGCGCCTCGCTGGACGGACGACGGGCCCGGGAGCCGCTGGCCGACGGCGGCATGTCGGCGATGTACGGCCGGGACCGGCACGGCCCGACCGCGCTCCTGCGGTCCGTGTCGAAGGTGAAGGCGGAGAACGGCAGCAACGGGACGCTTCTCAACATGAAGTTCCTTCCCGAGTTCTTTGCCACGGAGGAGGGCATCCAGAAGTTCGCGTCCTTCCTGCGCACCTTTGTCCGGCTCCTCATCAACCACGTGCAGTTCAACGTGGTGCGCCGGGAAGACCTGCTGGCCGCCCAGGCGGACCCGGAGTCCTGGCGCGGACTCACGGTGCGCGTGGCCGGCTACACCGCCTACTTCACGGAGCTTGCGAACGACCTGCAGGACGAGATCATCGCGCGTACCAGCTACGGCACGGTCTGATGGACGGCTCGATCATCGACATCCGCCGCTTCACGCTTCACGACGGCGCCGGCATCCGGTCCACGCTGTTCCTGAAGGGATGCCGCCTGCGCTGCGCCTGGTGCCAGAACCCCGAGGGGATGGATGCTGCTCTGGGCGTGTGGTACCTGGGCAAGCAGTGCATCCGCTGCGGCGTGTGCGAAGGAAGCTGCCCCGAGCGTGCCATCAGCCTTCACCCGGACACGCTACCGTTCGTCCGCATTCACCGGGACCGATGCACCCGGTGCGGGGCCTGCGTCGACGCCTGCCCCACCACGGCGCTCTCTTTCGACGGGAGCCGGGTCTCCGCGGAGGAGGCCGCGGCGACGCTCCTCCGGGACATCGAGTTCTACCGGCAATCCGGCGGCGGGATCACGATCTCCGGCGGAGATCCGCTCGTCCAGCACGAGTTTGCCCGGGAGGTCCTTCGCCTCTGCCGGCGGGAGGGCGTCTCCACCGCGATAGAAACATGTCTCTCCGCCGAGTGGCCGGTAGTGGAAGGCTTTCTCCCGCTCACGGACCTCTTCATCGTGGACCTGAAGATCGCCGACAGCGCCCTGCACGCGCGGTACACCGGTCTGCCGAACGAGCTCATCCTCGACAACTACGCCCGCCTCGTGAGAAGCGGCGCGGCCATCCTGACGCGGATCCCGCTGATCCCCGGCATCACGGCCACACGGGAGAACGTCAGCGCGCTGGCGCGGTTCATCCGGAGCGTCAATCCCGGGGGCCGAGTGGAGCTTGTCAATTTCAACCCGCTTGCCATCAACAAGCACGTGCTCATGGACCGAGACACGGCGATCTTCACCGGGATGGTCCCTCTGCCGGAAGCGGAAATGCAGGCGCTGCGGGTGGTCCTGGAGGCAGAGGGCCTGGAGCCGGTAGTTGAGCATCGCCGATCCGGCGCGGAAAGCTGAGATGCCGAGCAACGCCCCGGTCCGCGAGCTTGTGGAAGCGGCGAACGCCGGCCGCAGCGTGTACATCACCGACGTTCACGCCCGGTGTGCCGCGCTGTCGGACCTCGACAGCGACTGCTTCACCTGCGTGGTGGACATGCTGGACGGGACGAGCGGCCGGCGCTTCGACCTGCGCGTACCCCGGCTGGACGGGCAGGGCGAGGAGGAGCGCGCGTTCATCGAGGAGTACGTTCGCGCCGAGGTCTACAACATCATCTGCGCGCTTGGCGGCAGGAAGATGCGCCTGTTTTTCGACGCTGGCCGCCCCGAGCTTGCGGGGATGCTCGGCCGGCTTCCGGATGTCTTCGGCATCGGCCTTCCCCGTTCGGCCCGCGTCGGCTACGGCCGCGCCGTCAATGTGACTGACCGCATGATCAGCGCCCTGCTGCCGGGCGCGCCGCCGTTCTGCTTCGAGCTCGCGCGGGGGAAGGCGGCCCCGACGCCCACGGCGCCGGCCGCTCCTTCCGTGGACCTTGTGGCCTTCTTCCGTCGACGGACCGAGGGGCTGGGCGGCAAAGCGGTGATCGGGCTGGACGTGGGCGGCACGGACATCAAGGCGGTGCTCGTGGACGACGGGCTGATCGTGGATACGTTGGAGTATGACTGGTTCCCGGCCAGCTTCCTTCGCTCACGGCAGCTCGTGGACCCCGTCTGCCTGATCGTTCGTCTGCTCCTGGCCCGGTTGTGGGCCCACCGGCTGCCCCCGGGGGACGGACGCGCCGGCGCCGCCCGGGCGCTCGCGGTGCCCGCGTTCCGAAAGGGTGCCGGCGCCTCGGAGCTGGCCTCCGCCGTGGCCGGGCTGGAGGACGCGGGCCTGGGCGGCGGCTTGCGCTGTGATGCGATCGGCTTGTGCTTTCCGGACGTGGTGGTCGGGAACAAGATCGTCGGCGGGGAGGTCTACAAGACCCGCGGCATCCGCACCAACCCCGATATCGACTACGAGGCGGACTTTGCCGAGCTCACCGACCTGGATGAGCGGCTGCGGGAATGGGTCACGCCCGGAGGCGTGGTACACATCATCAACGACGGACCGATGGCCTCGTTCACGGCCGCGGTGGAGATGGCGGCCGGGCCGGATGCCGCGGCGGTGGAGGGCGGCGTCTTTGCCCACACGCTGGGGACGGAATTGGGCACCGGATGGGTGACGGAGGCGGGCGTCATCCCCGACATTCCTCTGGAGGTCTACAACTTCATCATCGATCTCGGCTGCCGGCCCGAACGCGCCTTCGAGCCCGACGACCTCAGGAGCGTGAACAACTTCAACACCGGGCTGCCCGGCACGCTGCAGAAGTACTGCAGCCAGAGCGGGATCTTCCGGCTTGCCATGAAGCGCTTCGCCTCCGAGCGCCCGGATCTCCTGCGGGAACTGGAACAGCGCGGCTTCATCGAGCGGCGTTCGGGAAGCGGCGCGGAGGGATGGTACGTGCCCACCGAGCCGTGGGACAAGCGCAAACCGTTTCTCGAACACATGATGGGGCTGCCCGACCGGGAGGACGACGAGGTCAACCGTGACATCTGGCGGGAGGTTGGGAAGTCACTGGCGGTGACGCTCGTGGAGACGCGGCGGATCCTGCGCACGGGCACCGACGTCCGCTACCTGTTCGGGCGACTGGTGAAGGACGCCCGGTGCTTCCAGCTCATCGAGGAGGGTGCCCGCAGCGTGGACCCCGGTATCCGGCTCGTCGTGGCCGGCACCGGGATGGCGAACACCCCTCTCATGAAGCAGTTGGAAGCCCGCCCGGGCGTCACCGTGGCGCAGTTCGCGCAGGCGGTCGGGGCCGTCTACTTCGCCAACGGGTAGCCCCGGGCCCCGGCTGGACATCTGTGCCCGTCTCGGTATCCTCTTCACCCGTGGTGAGAGAGCAGACATTCCAGGTTCCGCCGAGGGCCTCCCGCCTTGGGGGCAGGTGGAAAGGCGCGGCAGCGGCCTCCGCGCTCGCCCTGGCACTGCTCGTCCAGGCCTGCTCCGCGCCAAGTGCCCCGGTCACCCGGACGAAGCAGCTTCCGTTCGCCCTCTGCTCGCTCACGCTCGTGGACCACGCCACGGATGCCACGTTCGACGCGTGCTTCAAGCGGATCGACGAGATCCTTGCCCGGTTCAACATGTACAGCCCGGACTCGGAGATCTCCGCCGTCAACCGGGCGGCCGGTGCTGGCCCCGTGACCGTGTCCGCTGACTTCCTGTCAGCGGTACACCAGGGCCTGGAGCTCGCCCGGGAGACGGACGGGATGTTCGACCCGACCGTGGGCCCGCTGGTGAAGCTGTGGGCGGTGGAGAGCAAGAACCCGCGTGTTCCGGACCCCGCGGACATCAAGGCGGCGCTGCAGTTGATCGGCTGGAAGGATGTCGTTGTCGATGACAGCGCGCGGACGGTCGCGCTGGCGCGCCGGGGCATGACGCTGGATTTCGGAGCTCTGCTCAAAGGTTTTGCCGCGGTGGAGACGGGACGCGTGCTGTCCTCCCGCGGCGTGAAGAACGCCATCGTGGACGTCGGCGGGAGCGTGCTCGTGCTGGGGTCCCGGCCGGGAGGAGACCCCTGGCGCGTCGGCATCCAGTCTCCGGATGCGCCTCGCGGCACGTCGCTGGGCG
>DASRZR010000190.1:0-5115 GCA_035686185.1 Spirochaetia bacterium
TCTGCACCGCGTGCTTGGAAGCCGCGTAGATGTTCTGGTACGGCCCGGGGACCATTCCGTAGACGCTCGTCACCGTGAGCACGCCGCCGGACCCGCGCTCCAGGAAGTAGCGAAGGAACCGCTCGGTGGCGTCCATGACCGCGATCTGGTTGACGGCCACGATGCGCCGGCCAGTGTCCGCGGGCGCGTCCAGGGTGCGGCCGTAGTAGGTCATCCCCGCGCAGTTCACCAGCGCGCCCACGGGTCCCATGGCGGTGGCCTGCGTGAACAGCCGCTCACCCGCGTCCGGCGCGCTCAGGTCCACCTCCAGGACGTGGACCCGGGACGGGGACCGGGATTCGACCTGCTCCTTCAGCTCCTCCAGGCGGTCACGGCGCCTCGCCGCGGCAATGACGTGGGCCCCCTCATCGAGGGCGAGGGAGCGCGCAATCTCCCGTCCCAGGCCGCTGGACGCCCCGGTGACAACGACGAGCTTTCCGCACAGGTCGAGAGGTGGCATTGTCCGGGCATTATAGCGCCCCCCCTCCCGCTGGCAAGCCTCAAGAGCCGGATTTTTCCCGGAGGCTTCGACGGAGGATGGCGATCTGGCCGCCGTGATAGGCGGCATGTTCCGTCACGCCTCGAAGCATGTCCTCGAAGGTCGCCGTGCGCCCCGGCACGCGGGCCGGCAGCCGGTCCGGGGAAAGCACCCGGGCAGCCGCCGCGAGGCTTCGGTGGCCCTCCTCCAGGGCCTTGCGAAGCTTCTGCCATCCGTCGGCGTCTCGGGAATCCAGCGGCGGAAAGTCCGCGCCCGGAGCCGGCTCCGGGATCGCGGCGGCCGTTGCCGACGAGGCTGACGCGGAAGGAAGCCGCTTCAGGGTGTCATCGCACCAGAACACGAGATGCGACACGATCTCCGCGATGGTGTGAAGACCCGCAGCAGGGTGCGCGGCGGCCTCCGACGGCGTCACGTCTGCCAGCAACTCGTTCAGCGCCGGCCCGTGCCACGCGGGTCCTGTCACCGCGCGCAAAATGCGGTCCGCGATGTCATCCGGCACCGAGGCGGAGGCCACGGGCGTCCTCTCCAGGGACGGGGCGCGGTTGTATTCCGCCGACCTGCCGGGCGGGATCGTGAGGAACCGCCACTGGCTTCCCTGCAGGGACCTTCCCAGCATCACCATCTGGCCCACGTGGTAACTGGCGTGGGAGAGGGAGCGGTGCAGCGCGTCCCGCACGGACAGCGGCTCGCCCCGGATCGTGACGGTGCGGGACAGGTCGGCATCAGTGAGCGACGAGAGCGCGCCCAGGAGAACGGCCCAGCCTTCGTCCCACCGGGCCCGCAGCTCCTGCCGCGTGGCCGGGACCGCGGCGAACTCCGATTCCCGGTCCCGCCACGGCTTCTCCCCGTCCGTCGTGAGGAAATCCGTGAACCGCGAGCGGAAGTTGCCCGAGAGGTGCTGGATGAGCGTGACCATGGAGTTGCCCTCGCCCGTCGCGCGCCGCAGGAGGTCGGCGTCCGCCACCTGGCCGAAGGCTCCCTCGCCCAGCTTGCGGTAACGGTGAAACTCCCCCTCGATGGACGCCACCACGTCTCTCATGCCGGCCCTCCGGCCCCAATGTAATGGTATATATTTGATCCGTGAAGCTTCCGTCCCTGGTCTTCCTCATCCTGCTCGCCCCGCTGCTGGCTGCCGGCGCGGAAAGCCGCGCCGATCCCCGGCTGTCCTCACCGGCCGGCACGGACACCGACTTCCTCGCCGCGTTCTCGCAGGCGTCGGCGGACTGGGGTACCGGCGTGGAGGCGTTGATCGAGCAGGCCTACCGGGCATGCTTTCGGACCTACATCATCGACGGCAAGGTGATCACGCTTCACCTGCCCTTTGCGGAAAACAACGAACGCTCGGAGCTGGCCGGCGGGAAGCTCGCGGTGCCGTGGGGCGCCAAGGGAGACCCGCTGGGGATCTGGGACCAGATTGATGAGCTCATCCAGACGCCGGACTTCGTCTCGTACACGCAGGCGGTCTCCGACGGCAAGGAGAAGCTGATCCTGTTCGACCTGAAGACGCGCACGTGGTCCACCACCCGGGACTGGTACGCCATCGACCAGATGAAGTCCGGCGTGTACCCGGGGCTCCCCCACCGCCCCGCGGTGCTCACGCGGGCGCGCGGCATCAGCGCTCCGGACATCTACAACTACCTCTACGGGGTGGGCCGCCTGGGCGTGGACTGCTCGGGGTTCGTGTGGTACGTGCTCACCACGGTGGCGCGCGCCGGCGGCCTCGATCTCAACCGGGCGCTGGCGCGTTACCTCGGCGCCTCGCAGCCTTCCCATGCGGCGTGGTACGTGGGGACGTGGTTCTTCGATCCGCGGAACAGGAACCTGGAGGTGGTGAAGGACGAGGTGAAGAACCTCCGCCCGCTGGACGTGATCGTCTTCCGCGGGGAGGACGGGCTCACGGCGCACTCGGCGATCATCCAGTCCGTGGACCTGGCCTCCGGCAGCATCCGCTACCTGCAGTCAACGGACGACGCGGAGCAGAATGACCGCGGCGTGCACGAGTCCCTGATCACCTTCGATCCGTCCCACCCGTCCATCAGCCTGAAGGACCCGTCCGTGACCTGGCACCAGCGCCGTTCCGCGCCGTTCCCCGGGGAAGCCAGCGTGGATTTCTGGGACGACGGGCAGCGCTACCGGGCGTTCCCGCAGTTCGGCGGAGGGTTCGTCGTTCGCCTGAGAATGATGCGCCTGCTCGTGGAGCGCCGGCTCACGCCCCGGAAGAGCTGAAGTATCTCTTCATGGGCGTGAAGTAGAAATCGAGCCATCCCTTGCGGTACTCCGCGGAGCTGCCGGCCGGCAGGTCGCTGTGCGTCAGCGTGACCTTCGTCCCGCCGCGCGCCGGGCTCAAGCTTACCTCCAGCCGGGAGTCCTCCGCGTCCTTCGCAAAGTCAGTGGACCGCCACGACTGCACGATCCTCTCTCCCGGCTCGAGCTCCAGCGTTTTCCCGCTGATGTAGCCATCCCACGCGGTGTACTTCCCGCCGACTTTTGCCGTGATCTTTGCGCCGCTTCCCGTCATGAGGCTGTGGCCCTTGGAGCTCATCCACGCCTTGTAGATGACAGCCGGCTCGGCGGGGATGATGGCGGAGACCGTGATCGTGTTTCCCTTCATGGAGGGAGAGTACCACCGGGCCGACGAGCCGGCGAGCGGGAAAGACGACAATGAGCGCCGGCGTTTGCGTCAGGGGCCCCAGGGGACCTGGCTCGCGGTGAGCCCGGGGTGATCCAGCAGCAGGCGACATCGCCGGGCGTACGCCGCGGACGGGCCGTCCGAGGGGACGCGGGCCAGCACCTGGGTGAACTTCGTGAACGCGGCGGCGACCTCTCCCCGCTCGAACCGGGCCACTCCCTCTTCAAACTCGGCGATGATCTCCGCCGGCGGGCCTGACGGGGAGTCCCGCTCCGCCAGCAGCTCCAGGACGCGCAGGGGGGGCCGCACCACGGGGAACGAGCCCAGGACGCGCACGAGGAGCCCGGGTCCCGCCGCCTCCCTCACCTCCTCGGACACCAGGACGGAGGTGGAAAGGCTGTCATTCAGCGCCTGCAGCCGGGAGGCGGCCTCCGAAACGGGGCCTGCCAGCTCGTAGGCCGCCAGTCCCCCGGGACCGAGCAGGCCGGTGACTGACTCTCCGGTGTGGATCCCGATGCGGGAGGAGAAACGCCGCGAAGCCGGCTCGTTCAGCTCCTGCTCCATGGCCCGGACTCGGAGGGAGGCAAGGCAGGCGCGCCGCGCGTGGTCTTCCACCGCCAGCGGCGCGCCGAACACGGCCGTCACGCCGGGCCCGGACTCCAGGAGCATCCCCCCGAGCCCCAGGACCGCCTCCGCGATGGCCTCGCGGTGCGTGCGCAGGCGTCGCACGATCTCCGTCGGCGACTCTGCCGGTGACGCGGGCCCTCCGGCCTGGCGCAGGCAGAGCACGGTGGTTTTCCGAAGCGCGCCCTCCAGGGCGAGGGGTCCGCGCCCTGCCGTGATATCGCGCATGGTTTCCGTGGACACCCGGCCCGAGAACGCCGCGCGCACGGTGCGGGCGGCCGCCCGCTTCCAGCCCAGCTTCAGCAGGGCAAGGGCCACGGCGCTTGCCAGGACTCCGTACAGCGGCAGCGCCGGCGGAACGAACAGGCCGTAGAGCGTGAACACCAGCCCGATGACCACTGCCGCGGCAACGGCTTCCGCGATTCCCACCAGGAGGGAAAGGAGAGGCTTCAGCCGGAGCGTGGCAGCGGCCAGTGCCAGCGCGAGAAGGGCCGCCACGAACAGCACGCCACGGGCCGGCAGCTCGCGGAGGAACCGGCCGCCCGCCAGCGTGGCCAGGAGCGCCGCGGATGCCTCCGCGCCGGAGGCCGGCGCACCGAACGGCGTCACGGCGGAGGGACGTGACCCTTCCGAGGGCGCGAGGGTCACGATGCACCAGGAGCCGGCCAGGCTGCCGCGCAGCGCCGCGCGCGCGGCCTGCAGCCGTGCCATCACCTGGCGCGCCTCGTCGAAGGCGCCGGGCACCCGGTCACGCTCCGCGCGCACCGCGGCCTTCTCGTCGTCGGAAAGAGCGCCGCTTTGAAGCTGCCGGTTGGCATCCTCCACGATGCGCGCCTCGGCGTCCCCGGACAGGAACTGGTCACACAGGTTGAAGAACCTCTCCCGCGTGGCGCGCCACGTGTCCGCGTCCGTGTCCGTGCCGGCGGCGAGCATGCCGCGCGCCAGGCGCGCGCCGGCCTCGTACACGTCCAGCAGCGAGTCCGAAGAGCGCAGGTACGAGAGGTAGCCGCGGGAGTCGAGGTCCCGCAGGTCGGTCACCAGGGAATCCTCCAACTGGTGCGCCGCCACCACGGTGCTCCACGCCAGGTGCCGGAAGCCGTCGCCGCCGGCCGCCGCGCGCGGCCACGAGAGCAGGAGGTCACCGGACTCTGTCAGGGGGATCGTGAGCGTGGCCGACGGCCGGCCTTGCGGCGTGGAGCCGCGCACCACGATGTGGCCCGGGGATGCCTCCACCGCCGGCTCTCCGAGGCCCAGGACGCCGAGGCTGGCGGCGAACGCGATCTGCCCGATGTGCTCACCGTCGTGCTCCGCCAGGAGGCGCACG
>DASRZR010000191.1:0-4111 GCA_035686185.1 Spirochaetia bacterium
ACCGTCCTGGCGGTGTGTGCGGGCGCGCTGGCGCTCATCGTGGCCGGTTGCTCGGGCCATACGGCGGGGACGGGCCCCGCGTCGGCGCCGAAGGTGAACGTGCCGGTGGTGCTCGCCGGGCTCACCTCGAAAGACAACGCGGACGGACCGTTTTCCATCGCGGAGGTCGGCCCCTCCGGGACGGTACCCCACGAGAACCTGGAAGGCGGCGTGTGGGTCCTGTTCAACAAACCGGTCATCGCGCTGAAGACGCTGGACAAGCCGGCCACCACCTAGTCCCTTCTCACCATCTCGCCGGCCGTTGACGGCATCTACCGCTGGTACGGCTCGCGGCTGTACGCCTTCGAGCCCAAGGGCCAGCTCGCCCCAGCCACGGAGTACACGTTCTCCGTGAGCCCGTCTTTGAAATCCCTCCAGGGAGAAGCCATCACCGGGGACACGACCTTCACGTTCCGCACGGAGCCCCTGTCCATCGTTTCCATGAGCCCTTCGGGCGATGACGTGGAGCCGGAGGCCAGCCAGCAGGTGCTCCTCACGTTCAACTTCCCGGTGGACATGAAGACGATCCTCCCCTCCCTCCGCCTGGAAGCGGCGGGCAAGTCGGTGCCGTTCAAGGCCGGCCGGCCCGAGATCACCAACCGGGAGCAGCTCGGACCCTACGAGGATGCAGACCGCATGGTCCTGCTCACCCCCTCCTCCGCCCTCCCCTGGGACACGGACGTGAAGGTGCGTGTCCTGAAGGGCGCCCGGCCGCGCCCGGAGAATTACGGGACCGACGCGGAGATCGCGCAGTCCTTCCACACGCTGCGGCCGCTGTCCGTGGAGGACACCTCCTCCGTGATGGGGCGCACCGGGGTGACCGCGCAGATCCGGTTCAACCACGCCATCAAGGAAGAGACGGCGGCCCCGAACCTCCGTATGGCCAGCCCCGGCTACGACGTGGCGAAAAACCTGGATATCTCGGGCCAGTGGGTGAGCCTGGCGAACATCCCGTCGGACTTCGAGTCCAGCTTCTCGGTGGACGTTCTTGCCGGGATCACGGACCAGTACGGGCAGAAGCTGGGGGAAGACCAGACGGAGACCTTCGACGTGGGCCCGGCGGAGGCGTACGTCAACTTCCGGGACAGCGGCCAGAGGATCCTGGAGGCCCAGTTCCCGCCGAACGTGGCCGTGGAGATGCAGAACGTGGACTCCGGCTCCTACGCGGTGGGACGCCTGTCCAGCCCCTTTGCGTCGCTTCCCGCCGGACGGCAGAGGACCATCGACACGAGCGGGATCCCCCGCAACCGGCGCCATTTCGAGCTGTTCAACCTCCTGCCCTACCTCAACGATGCGGGCAAGGGCGCCGCGTACCTTTCCTGGACGTTCAAGGGGCTGTTCGAAGGCAGCGACACACCGGAGGAGCAGAAGGAAAGCCTCGTGGTCCAGGTCACCGACATCGGGGCCTCGCTGCACGTCGGATTCAACTCCGTGATGGTCATGGCCAGCTCGCTTGCCACCGGCGCGCCCATCTCCGGCGCGACGGCCACGCTGCGCAAGGACGGCAAGGCGGTCGCCTCCGCGCGCACGGACGCGAAAGGACTGGCGGCCATCCCGCTGGCGCCCGGCGTCCTCGCCGGTGCGTTCGGTGGCGAGGAGGAGAAGGCGGAGATCGAGATCGTCAACGGCAAGGACCGCCTCGTGCTGAGGCCGTCGGAGATGCAGGGTCGCACGTGGAACGCTGACCAGCCGTATGCCGCGGAAAAGGCCACTCCGCTCACCTACGTGTGGTCGGACCGCGGGATCTACCGGCCGGGTGAGACCATCTCGTTCGCGGGAATCGACCGTGACCTCGCGCTGGGAAAGCTCGGCACGGTCCCCGGGCGGTTCCGCGTGGACCTCACGAATGGGGGAGACGACAGCGAGCCGGCGGCCTCCGCCAACGGCGGGGTCAGCCCTTCCGGAAGCTTCTCGGGACAGCTCGTGCTGCCCAAGGACGCCGTGCCGGGGGACTGGCTTCTCACGTTCCACCGCCTGGCGGGTCGCTCGGATACGAAGACCGGCACCGCCTACGTGCAGGTGGCGAACTTCCGCCGGGTGGCGTTTTCCGTGGCCCTGAGCGTCCCGGACACCCGTGTGTACATGGGGGACACCCTGGCCGCGAAGCTCTCCGGCTCCTACCTGTCCGGCGGCAACGTGACGCGGGGGAAGTGGAGCTGGTTCTGGACCCGGCGGGAGACGTGGTACCAGCCGCCGGGAGACGCGCTGGCGGAATACACCTTCGGAGACGTAGAGAAGGGGTGGGCAGAGGACCTCGGATCTGACTCCGGATCCCTGAACGGGACGGCGGAGATCACCGCCACCCAGAAGCTCGGGGATGGGGAGCCGGGCCGCGTGTACGACTACGAGGTGAGCGGCACGATTGAGGACGTGGACCGGCAGGCCATCTCGCAGACTACCGACGCGCAGGTGTTCTCCTCCGAGCAGATGCTGGGAGCCAAGCTTACGTCGGACCCGAAGTCGGAGGACTCCCTGTACTTCGTCACCAAGGGTCAGCCATTCACGCTGAAGGTGGTTTCCGTGGACCCGGACGGCTCTCCGTACAAGTCCGGCCCGGTCCAGGGGCGCCTGGTGCGGGACGAGTGGAAGCTCGTGCGGGAGCTCACCGTGGGGCAGACGGTGGACACGCACTATGAGAAGCAGGAAGTGGAGGAGAAGACCTTCACCGTCCAGCCGGGCCGTCCCTTCGCGGCCGTGTCCCTGGCCACGCAGAAGGCCGGCTCCTACGCCATTGAGCTTTCCGGCAAGGATGCCAGGGGACGGGAGAGCTTCACCCGGTTCACGTTCTACGCCACGGGATCGGACGAGATCCTGTGGCAGCGCTCCGATGAGCGCCAGCTGGAAATCGTGCCGGACAAGAAGATCTACTCCCCCGGTGACACGGCAAAGCTCCTGATCAAGAGCCCGGTCTCCGGGGGAACCTACCTCGTGTCCGTGGAGCGGGACGGCGTGCTGCAGCAGCGTGTCGTGAACCTCCCCGGCACGGCGTCCACGCTCAGCATCCCCATCACGGAGGACTACGTCCCCATCGTGTACGTGTACGTGGCCACGGCCACCGGGCGCACGCAGCCGCCGGCGGACGGTCCGGATGCGCCGGACTTCGGCAAGCCGCGGGGCTACTCCGGTCTGCTGGAGATCCCCGTGCAGACCGGCTCCCGCACCATCACGCTGTCCCTCACCAGCGCCAAGCCGAGCTACCTGCCGGGGACGGATGCCACTGTCACGCTGAAGGCCACGAAGAACGGCCAGCCGCTGCCGGGCGCGGAGATCGCGCTCGTGGCGGCGGACCGCGGCGTGCTGGACCTCATCAACTACCACCTGCCGAGCCCGATCGATTTCTTCTATAACAGGAGCAGTTACCTGGACAAGGTGGCTCACTTCGACTCGCGCGACCTGCTGATGGATCCCGTCACGTGGAAAGCCAATGACCTGCCGGGCGGGGACGAGAAGGGAGAGTCGGCGCCCGCGGCCCCCGGCGTGAGCGTGCGCAAGGACTTCAATCCCACGGCCGTCTTCCGGACCGGGCTCATCACCGGCCGGGACGGCACGGTGAGCGTGCGCTTCAAGCTCCCGGACCTGCTCACCACGTTCCGATCCACCGCGGTGGCCGTGAAGGATGACTCGTTCGGCATCGCCGAAGGGGAGATCCTGGTCCAGAACCCCATCAACGTGCGCACCGCCCTGCCTCGCCGGATGCGCGTGGGAGACGCGGCCACCGCGGGAGTGGTGCTCACCAACATCGATGCCCGGCCGCACGCCGTGACGGTGGGCCTGAGCGCGCAGGGGCTCCAGGTGACCGGTGACGCGAAGAAGACCGTGACCCTGAAGGCCGGAGACACCGCGGAGGTCGCTTTCAACCTTGCCACGCCGACGGAAGGCACGGCGCGGCTCGCGTTCAGCATCGACTCCGACGTGCTGCGGGAGCGGCTGGAGGACAACCTGGCCATCTCGGATCCCCATCTCACGGAGAGCGTGACGATCGTGGGGAAGACCGGGGACCAGGCCAGGGAAGCCCTGGTCGTGCCGTCCTCGTTCCTCGGCGTTCCCGAGGAGGGCCTGTACCTTTCCCTGG
>DASRZR010000192.1:0-4392 GCA_035686185.1 Spirochaetia bacterium
GCTTCAGCGGCGCATGCGGGCGCGCTGGCGACGGCGCTTCTCCACCAGGAACGGGTTTCCACGGTCCTTCTGCCATGCCTTGTACAGCCGGCAGGCCTCGTAGTAGCCCTCGTCCCCCGCGTACGAGGAGGCGGCGTCCGCCCGGTAGAGCTCCAGCAGCAGCGGGAACAGCGGCGAGGCAAAGATCGGGTCGGTGCGGAACGGGGGCAGGATCTTCAGCGCCGGCGGCATCATGTGGTAGCGCACGAGAAACTCCACGGAGCTCACGGTCTCCGCCGGGAATCCCAGGCGGCGCAGGAGCTTCACCGCGATGCGCGCCCCGATCTCCGCGTGGCCGTCAAAGCGCTTGTCCCCCACGCTCTGGGCAAACGGCTTTCCGCTGTCGTGCAGCAGGAGCGCGAGGGAGAGCAGGAGGTCCGGCCGCTTTCGGTGCGTGAGCGTTGCCAGCGTGTGCTCCCACACGTTTCCCTCCGGGTGGAAGTCCTTCCCGTGAGGAACGCCCGCCATGTCCGAGAGCTCGGGCCATGCCTCCTGAACGAAGCCGGCCTCGGCCAGGAGCGCCAGCCCCTTGTCCGGGCTCGGGGACCCCATGAGCCCCGCCAGCAGGTCGCGCTGGTAGGCGGCCGGCGGGAGCTGGTCTCCCCGTCCCCACGCGAAGTGGGAGGCATCCGCGGTGTAATGGTAGCGGGACACCAGGCGCGCCGCCTCGCACAGCGCAAGCCAGGACGGGGAGCCGTCGTCCGACCCGTCCAGTCCCGGCGCCCTCAGCTCGGGATAGACGTCCAGCCGGTCGATGAACGTGTTGCGCTCCTGGTCGTACAGCAGGCGCAGGACCCGGAACGGCGCCGCCGGCGGCACCGCCAGGCTGTCCACGCAGCGGAAGACGAGCCGGTGGGCGCCGTCCTGCACCGCCGCGTCCTCCAGGGGGAGCCCCGGGAACTGCAGGTCATCGAACGCCTTGGCAAGGGAAACAAGGGAAGCGTCCGTGGCCAGGTACAGCGGGCCGCCGGTCCCCACCCGGAAGTAGCGGTCCAGGGAGGAGTAGCCGCACAAAAGGAACGGAATCTTCTCTTCTTTCAGCCGATCGATGGCGCGGGGGGCATCCGCCGTGGCGACCGCGGTCATGTCTCACACGGTACACACATTCCGAAGCCCCGTCCACTTGCGGCTCGACAGCGGGGCCGGTTTCTGGTTACTATCACTCAACGACGTCGCAAGGAGAGGCACTATGACAGCGATCGTGTGCGATTCATGCAAGAAGGCCATCCCGGCAGCCATGCGGAACGTGAACTACATGAGCCTGCTGGACAAGGAATTGTGCGAGGAATGCGCGGACGAGCTCCTGAACACCACGAAGCTGCAGATGAAGGTCCGCCGGCCGTACACCTTCAAGGACTACAACGATTTCCTCACCCGCAACCTCCAGCAGATGACGCGCTAGCGCGCGGCCCCGCGCCGTACCGGCTGCAGGCGTTCCCGAGGCCGCCCCTCAACCGGCGGCCCGGATCTCCTTGAACCCCGTGTAGGCGGCAAGCGAGGCAGGGAGCCGGATGCTGCCGTCCGCTTGCTGGAAGTTCTCCAGGATCGCGATCAGGGTGCGGGACACCGCCAGCGCGGTGCCGTTCAGCGTGTGCACGAACGGGTTCTTCCCTCCCTGGTCCTTGTAGCGTATCCCCAGCCGCCGGGCCTGGTAGTCCGTGCAGTTGGAGGCGCTGGTGATCTCCCCCCACTCGCCCTTGTCCCCGCGCCCGGGCATCCACGCCTCGATATCGAACTTGCGGTACGCCGGGCCGCCCAGGTCCCCCGTGCACGTGTCCACGATCCGGTAGGGGATCTCCAGGCCCTGGAAGATCTTCTCCTCCACGCCGATGAGCCGTTCCAGCATTCCCTCTGACTCCGACGGCACCGTGTAGACGAACATCTCCACCTTGGTGAACTGGTGCACGCGGTACAGACCCTTGGAGAACTGCCCGGCCGCGCCGGCCTCCCGGCGGAAACAGTGGGAGAGTCCCGCGAACTTCAGGGGAAGCTGCTCGGCCGGCAGCACCTTGCCGGCGTTGTAGCCGCCCAGCGTGAACTCCGCGGTGGCGATGAGACAGAGGTCTGTCCCCTCCACCGGGTAGATGTTGCTCTCCGGGCCGCGGGGGTTGAACCCGTGGCCCGCCACGATCTCCTCCCGTGCCATGTCCGGGGTGATCATTGGCGTGAAGCCTTCCTTCAGCAGGGTATCCAGCGCGTAGCGCACCAGGGACAGCTCCAGGATGACCGCCTGGTTCTTGAGGTAGTAGAACTTCTGCCCGGCCACCCTGGCACCGGTCTCGAAATCCACGAGGTCCAGCGCCTGCCCGATCTGCACGTGGTCACGTGCCGCAAAGGTGAATGACGGCGGGGTCCCCCACGTGCGAAGCTGCCGGTTTCCTCCCTCCCCCTCCGCGACAGGCGCGTCCGGGTGCGACATGTTGGGGATCTTCAGCGCCTCCTGGGTCAGGGAGGCCTCCGTTTCCTCGTGCTTCTTCTCCAGCTCCGCGATGCTCTCCTTCAGGCGCCGGCCTTCCTCGATGAGCGGGGCCCGCTCCTCCGGGCTGAGCTTGCCCTTCATCTTGTCCGCGTTCGCGTTGCGCCCGGCACGGAGGGTCTCCAGCTCTTTCAGCAGCCGGTTCCTCTCGTCGTACAGCCGCACCACGAGGTCGGGATCAGCGGTGACGTGACGGTGGGCCACGTTGGCGCGCACCGCATCCACGTTGTCACGGATGAACTTCAGATCGAGCATGCGGGGATGATAGCCGAGCCGGGGCGGGTGTGACAATGCGCGCGCGCCGCCGATTCTTGGCGCGCCGGGCTATTTCTCGAAATCGGCGGCCTTCCGCGCCGCGGCTTCCACCGCCTCCATCACCGCGGCAGTGAACGCCGCCTTCTCCAGCGCGCGCACGCCCTGGATGGTGGTCCCGGCGGGCGAGGTGACGCGGCTCACGAGCTCCAGGGGGTGCGTCCCGTCCTTCAGCAGGCTGGCGGCCCCTTCCAGCGTACCCACCGCGATGGCAAGGGCGCTCGGGTAGTCGAACCCGGCCGCCACGCCGCCCTGGGCCAGGCCGTGGACGAACTGCAGGACGAACGCGAGTCCCGAGCCCGAAACCCCGGTCATCGCCGACATGAGTTTCTCCGGTATCTCGCGGCAGGTCCCCAGCGCGGAGGCAACCGCGAGCGCGTCTTCCCGGGTGCGATCGGCGGCGCCGGGATGGAAGGATACCCCGACCACGGACGCGCCTTTGACTGCCGCGAGGTTCGGCATGAACCGGGCCACCTGATCCGTGGCCATCAGCCGGGAAACGGTCTCGATGGTCTGGCCGGCCAGGATCGAGATGAGCGGCCGGCCGCTCGCGGCGCCGCCCAACTCGGAGGCGAAGGAGACGAAATCCTGCGGCTTGATGGCGAGGATCGTGATGTCGCTCCCCTTCAGCACCTCGGAGGCGGACGCGGCCACCGTGACACCCGTCAGGCGCGCGGCGGCCTCCCGGCGCTCCTTCTTCTGCTCGTACACGAGCAGGGACGCGGTGGGGATCTTGCGCGCGAGGCACGTGGCGAAAGCCTCCCCCATGATTCCGAACCCGATGATGCCGACGCGTTTCATTCCGCGGATTGTACCAGAAGCCCTCCCGCGCCGATACTCAGGTAAAGTGAGTATCTTCGGAGACGGCCATGAAGATCGGGATACTGTCTGACACCCACGACCACCTGCCGAACATCACGAAGGCGGTGGAGGTGTTCTCCCGGGCCGGTGTGCAGGCGATCATCCACGCGGGTGATTTCTGCTCTCCCTTCACGCTTGCGCCGTTCCTGACCCTGGCGGAACGGGGCCTGAAGATGTACGCGGTGTTCGGAAACAACGATGGAGATCGAGTCCTGCTCGCGCAGCGCGGCGGAACGTTCTGCTCGTTTGCAGACGGCTCCCGGGTGGTGACGCTGGATGGCAGGACGTTTGCGGTCATGCACTACCCGGACCTCGCCCCGGACCTCTACCGGGCGGGTGCCCATGACGTGGTGATCTACGGACACGATCACCGCGTGCGCGTGGAAGGCCAGGCGAAAAAGCTCCTGAACCCCGGCACCTGCGCGGGGTACCTCGCGGAGGCGGCAACGATTGCCTTGCTGGAAACCGCTGACCTTGGCATCGAGATAGTAAGGCTGTGAAGGCATGGAACTGTTCGACGACCGGCACAGCGTTCAGAGCCTGGCGCTTTGCTCCATCGGGATCGGGAAGACCTTGACGGGGCGGCACCCGGGCTCTATAAAGAAGCAAAAGTGGTTCAAGTTGGATTTCCGGCTGGTCGATAAGGTTAGGTGAAAGGAAGGTCGTATGACCGTTGAACGGATAGGCCCGCTCGACCCGACATC
>DASRZR010000193.1:0-6793 GCA_035686185.1 Spirochaetia bacterium
CGGAAGTACGTGCTCGTCCCGAAGCCGGTGACCCGCGCGGACGGGTCGGAGAGGATGCTGGATATGATCCAGGCGGAAAACGGATCGAAGACCCGGGGCGCGGAGCCCGGCGGGCGGGAGACCGGCCGCTCCGTGAATGCAAGGTCCTCCAACGTGCCTCCCCGCGGGAACACCGTGAACGCGTGGACAAGGTCCTCCAGGGAAACCTCGGCGTTCCCGATGGCCGTCCCCAGGCCGTAGCGCGCGGCCGCGTCCGGTGGCAGGGAGAAGCCCAGCGCGCGCAGAGTGGACAGGAAGTCGGAAAGGCCCACGCGGGAAAGCGTGTACACCGCGGGTACGTTCAGGGAGCTGGCAAGCGCCGTGCGCAGGCGCACTACCCCGTGGCTGCGCTTGTCGAAGTTCTGCGGCCGGTAGGCCTCCTCGTCAGCAGCGCCAAAGATCACCGGCAGGTCCGGCAGCAGCGTGGCCGCGGTCCAGCCCTTCTCAATGGCGCGCGCGTACAGGAACGGCTTCAGCGTGGAGGCGCTCTGCCTCCTGATGAGCGCGCCGTCTATCTGGCCGGAGTGCTCGGCGTCATCGAAGTCCCGGGAGCCCACCCATCCCACGACGCTGTCCGTGAGGTTGTCGATGGCTACCACCGCCGCGTTGGTGACCCGCGCGCCGGTGTAGCGCGCCAGTACGAACCGCACGCGCGCCTCGATGTCGTGGTTGAGCGCCAGGTCCAGCGTGGTGGTGAGCACGCCGTCCAGCGGCCGGCGGCGGCCGTCCGGCCCGCGCAGCTTTCCTGCCACCAGCAAGCCCTGGACCAGCCGGACGAAGTGGGGAGCGTCCCCCGCCGGCCGGGTGGGATGCGGGGAGCGCGTCCCTGCCAACGCCTTTTGCAGATCGGAGGCCGTGATCCCCAGCCGCCGACGGTTGTCCAGGTCCTCCGCCACCGAGAGGAGCCGGTCCGCGTGATCGGCGGGATCGTAGACCGTGGGGTTGCGGGGGATGATGGCCAGGAGCAATAGCTGGGCACGGTCCAGGTGCTCCAGGTCCGTCCCGAAGTAGCTCCACGCCGCCGCGCCCACGCCCACCGTGTTGCGGCCGAACGGCACCGCGTCAAGGTACTCGGTGAGGATCCGAGCCTTGGTGAGCCGTGACTCGATGCGCAGCGCCATCCAGGCCTCGGCCGCCTTGTCCCGGATGCCGCGGCCGCGTGGGCGGACCAGCCGGGCAAGCTGCATCGTGATGGTGGAAGCGCCGGAGCGCGCCTCCGGAGAACGGACCTGGTCCACCAGGGCGCGCGCCAGGGCCAGCGGGTCCACGCCGGGATGGAAGTAGAACCGCACGTCCTCCAGGTCCACGAACATCTGCCGGCAGGCATCCGGTATCCCCTGCATGCCCTGCCGGAGCTGGAACGCGCCGTCCCGGCCCGGAACGGCGCCGAGGTAGGCGCCGGTTCGATCCGTGATCTTTGTGCCGGAAGGGTCGTCCAGGAACGCGTCCAGCGCAGGAAGCGGCAGCCGGAACAGCGCGGCCGTGGCAAGCGCGGGGAGGCCCAGCCACAGGAGCACCCGGAGCCAGGACCCGGGTGCGGGTCTCACTCCGCCGAGCGGTCCCTGCGTCGCCGCCACGTCAGAAGCCTCTCGCCGTACAGCATGAACGCCAGCCCCACCAGCACGACGGCCACGCCGGCGCCGAGGTACGGCGTGGCGGTCTCCCCGCCGAATGCCAGCCCGATGAACAGCGCGATCACCGGGTTCACCAGCGCGTAGCTCACCACGCGCTCCGCGGGCTCCACCTGGACCAGCCACGCGTACGCGCTGAACGCCAGGGACCCCAGGACGCCCAGGTAGATCACGGACACCAGGGACAGCGTGGACGCGCGCGCCAGCACGGCGGAAGGCGCCGGCCCGGTGATCGCGCAGACCGCCGCGCTCACCACTCCGACGAACAGCATCTGGATCCCGCTGCTCACGGTGTTGTCTCCGCTCACGGGAAACCGGTGAGCGAGGCTCGTGGCCAGACCCCAGGACAGGATCCCGGCCAGGCCGAGCAGCACGGACACGTTCAGGCTGGATGCCACGGACTGCCCGTTATACAGCAGCACGGCTACTCCCACGATCCCGAAGACCACGCCCAGCACGCGGGCAACCGTCAGCGGCTTTCGCAGCAGGACGGAATCGATGACCGCCACGACGATCGGGGTTGACGATGCGAGCAGCGCCGCCACGTAACTTTCGATGTGCCGCTCCGCGATGGTCATGAGGCCGTTTCCGCCCAGCAGCAGGAACGTGCCCAGCACGATGGAGGACAGCACGGCCCGCCACGAGGGCAGCGCGCGAAGCCCGCCGCGCACCCCCGCCGCCGCCAGGAGCAGCGCCCCGCCGATGAGCCACCGGATGGCGAGCACCCACATGGGCGGGATGGTAAGGACTGACTGCCGGATGAAAAAGTACGTGGAGCCCCAGACGAGGTAGATGGTGGCGTAGCTTCCGATCACGAGCGCGGGCGGGGCCTTGCGGGTCAGCGTCACGGTGCATCGTTCTACCATTTTAAGGGTCGTATTGACAGGGTCAGGGGCGCCCCGTATTTTGGGTGCCATGACCGGCAGCGAGCTGAGACGCCTCTATATTGATTTCTTCAAGGAAAAAGGCCACGCGGAGATCTCCGGCAAGTCCCTGATCCCGGAGAACGACCCCACGGTGCTGTTCACCACGGCAGGCATGCACCCGCTGGTGCCGTACATCCTCGGGGAACCGCACCCGGCGGGCAAGCGCCTGGTGGACTGCCAGAAGTGCGTGCGCACGGATGACATTGAGGAGGTGGGAGACACCGCGCACCTCACGTTCTTCGAGATGCTGGGCAACTGGTCCCTCGGGGACTACTTCAAGGACGATGCCATCGCGTTCAGCTACGAGTTCCTCACGTCAAAGAAGTGGCTCGCGTTCTCTCCGGACCGTCTGTCGGTCACCGTGTTCGCCGGGGACACCGAGGTACCGCCGGACCACGAGGCGGCCGGCGTCTGGAAGAAGATGGGAATCCCGGAGAGCCGCATCCACTTCCTCGGCCGCAAGGACAACTGGTGGGGCCCGGCCGGGCAGACCGGCCCCTGCGGACCGGACACGGAGATGTTCATCGACACGCTGCAGCCCGCCTGCGGACCGGACTGCAAGCCGGGCTGCCACTGCGGGAAGTACATCGAGGTCTGGAACGACGTGTTCATGCAGTACAACAAGACCGCGGACGGGAAGTACCCGCCGCTGGCGCAGAAGACAGTGGACACCGGCATGGGAGTGGACCGGACGCTTGCCATGTTCCAGGGCAAGAAGAGCGTGTTCGAGACGGAGCTGTTCTGGCCGGTGATCGAGCGCCTGCAGGAGATCACGGGAAAGAAATACGGCGCGGAGCCCGGGGCGGACATCTCCTTCCGCATCATTGCGGACCACCTGCGCTCGTCGGTGTTCATCATCGGCGATGACCGCGGCGTGAAGCCCTCCAACCTCGGGCAGGGCTACATCCTGCGCCGGCTCATCCGTCGCGCCATCCGTCACGGCCGCAAGCTCGGACGGGAGGCCGGCTTCCTCGGCCCGCTCGCCGAGCCGGTGGTTTCCATCTACGAGGACTTCTACCCCGAGCTGCGCCAGCGCGCGGCCATGATCGCGGAGGAGCTCTCCCAGGAAGAGGGGCGTTTCTCGGAAACACTCGTCAAGGGCGAGCACGAGTTCGAAAAACTGCTGCCCAACCTCCAGAAGAACCCCCAGAAGATCATCCCGGGGCGCGTGGCCTTCCGGCTGTACGACACGTACGGCTTCCCCATCGAGATCACGGAAGAGCTGGCTGCCGAGCATGAGATGAAGGTGGATCGGGAAGGTTTTGAAGAGGCGTTCAAGAAGCACCAGGAGCTCTCCAAGGCCGGCGCGGAAAAGACGTTCAAGGGCGGGCTGGCGGACCATTCCGAGATGACCACGAAGCTGCACACGGCCACGCACCTCCTGCACCAGGCGCTTCGGACCGTGCTGGGTCCGCACGTGGCGCAGAAGGGTTCCAACATCACGGTGGAACGCCTGCGGTTCGACTTCGTGCATCCCAAGCCGATGACCGAAGAGGAAGTGGCGCGCGTGCAGGGCATCGTGAACGAGCAGATCAAGCGGGACCTCCCCGTCTCCATGGAGATCATGACGCTGGACAAGGCAAAGGCCTCTGGTGCCATCGCGCTGTTCGGTGAGAAGTACGAGGAGAAGGTGAAGGTCTACACGATCGGGGACTTCTCCAAGGAGGTCTGCGGCGGCCCGCACGTGGAGCATACCGGCACGCTCGGGAAGTTCGTGATCCAGAAGGAACAGTCCTCCTCCGCGGGCGTGCGGCGCATCCGGGCCGTGCTGGAGTAGTGACGCCGCTCCTGCCGTCCGTCCCGCCGAGGGAGGACCGGCACCTTGTCGTCTTCCTGGGAAACTCGATCACGGCCGGCTACGGGCTGGATCCACGGCAGGCGTTTCCCGCCCTCGTTCAGGAGTCCTGGATGGAACGCGGCCTGGCCTGGCGCGCCGCGAATGAAGGCATCAGCGGTGACAGGACAGACGATGTCCTGGCCCGGCTTCATGCCTCCCGCGGCCCGCGCGCCGAGCTCACGATCGTGGAGATCGGCGCCAACGACGCGTTCTGGGCCGTGCCGGTGCCGCAGATAGAGGCGAACCTGGCGCGGATCATTCGCATCCTGCGCGACGGCGGCAGCAGGGTCGCGCTCGCGGCGATGTGGTTCGATGACTGGTTCCTGCCGGCCGGCCCAGAGTACGCGCGCGAGTTCAACGGCCTCTACGAACGGGTGGGCGGCGCGGAAGGTGTCCCGGTGCTCCCGCCGCTGCTGAGGAGCCTCTTCCCGGAGCCCGGCGCGTGGCTGCCGGACGGCATCCACCCGACCGCGGCGGGCCACGTGCTCATCGCCCGTGACCTCCTGGGGGACCTGAACCCGGAGTGGCGGGAATAGATCGCGGTCTCAGCTCCTGCGCCGGCCTCGGAGCTTCAGCGCGGAGGCCGCCAGGAAAACGACCGTGACGCCGGCGAGCACGGCGATCATGAGGGGCACGGTCACCTCGAAGTCTCCCCAGTACAGGTGGATCCCGTACATCCTCAGGTACCGGGCCTGCGCGGCCGGGGGGACGCCGGCAAACACCTCTGCCAGAGGCTTCTCGCAGAAGACCTGCCGGAGAAGCGCCGCGCTGTGGCTGAACGGGACGAGGGTCACGACCTTCTGCACGGCGTCCGGGAGCACGCCGACGGGAACGTAGACCCCGGTGAGAAACCCGATCAGGGTTCCCAGCAGCGTGCTCAGGATGCCGAACGCGGACACGGACCTCAGGAACGACGCGAACAGGTACATGATCGAGGCGGAGGAGGCCACGGCAAGGGCGAGCATGCCGACTGCTTCCAGCGCCTGGCGGGGACCCAGGAACTGGCCGCCGCCGGAAACGATGTAAAGCTCTCCGGCCGCCATTGCCACGAGGTTGAAGAAGAACCCGATCACGCACGCGGCGATCAGGTAGCTCACCACGATCCGGGAGCGCGGCACCGGGGCCACCACGAAGTCATCGAAGCGCTTGTACTCCACGTCGGAGACCATGGTGCCCAGGGAGCCAAGGGACACGGTGACCGCGTTCACGGCCAGCAGGCCCGCGATGATCCAGGAATCCACCAGCGTGCGGACCCCCGGGGTGGACCCGGCCGCGGATCTCAGGCCGTCTGATTGCACCTTGCCGAGGAACAGGGCATACAGCCCGATGATGATCAGCACGGAAAGGAAAGAGAAGAACACCGACATGCGGTTGCGCACGTAGACCTGGATGTTGCGCCACGCGAGGGTCCAGACGGTCATGTCTCCTCCTCGCCGCGGATAGCGTGGCCGGTGACGGAAAGGAACACGTCGTCCATGTTCCCCTTGACCACCTCGAAGCTTGCCACCTCCGGCTCGATGCGCTTCAGCACGTCCAGGGCCTGCAGGCTGTCTCTCACCGGCACCACCACGGTGTCGTTCTTCCGGCTGAACTCCAGCCCGATCCGCTTCAGCGCCCCGCCGATATCCGAGTGGTCCCTCGGCACGAGGATGAGCAAGTCCCGGCTGAACCGGTCCTTCAGGGCAGCCGGCGTCCCCCGCGCCGCAATCCGCCCGTGGTCGATAATCGCCACGTCATCCGACGTGGCAGCCTCCTCCATGTAGTGCGTGGTGAGGAACACCGTCATGCGGGTGGCGCGCTGGATTTCCGAAAGGGAGCTCCAGACCCGGCGCCGGGTCTGGGGATCCAGACCGGTGGTGGGCTCATCCAGGAACAGCACGCGCGGCGCATGGATCAGCGCGCGGGCCACGTCCGCCCGCCGGCGCTGGCCGCCGGAGAGCTGCCCGTAGCGCCGGTCCAGGAACTCCCCCAGGCCTACCGCCTCGCTCACCTCGCTGATGCGCCGGTTCCGGGCCGCTCCGCGCACGCCATAGAAGGCCGCGCGCACGCAGAGGTTCTCCCGGACGGTGAGGAGGTTGTCCAGCACCGAGTGCTGGAACACCACGCCGATGCTGCGACGGACCTCGTCCTCCTGGCCGTCCAGCGAGAACCCGTTCACCGAGACATGGCCCTCGTCCTTGCCGAGAGAAGTGCACATCACGCTGATCGTGGTGGTTTTCCCCGCGCCGTTCGGACCCAGGAACGCGAACAGGGCGCCCTCCGGCACGGAGAAGCTGATGCCATCCACGGCGGTGAGATCGCCATACCTCTTCACCAGTCCATTGACCTCGATTGCGGCTGCCATTTTCCCTTGTCCAGAA
>DASRZR010000194.1:0-7231 GCA_035686185.1 Spirochaetia bacterium
GCGTTCTACGCCGTGGCGCCGGACCAGGAGGCCGCCGCGCGCATCGCCGACAGGATCCGGGAGGAGTCGCGGGCAGCCGGCGTGGCGCTGCGAGACGGCCCGCGGATCCTGCTGGCGTAGCGCTCAGCGCGGGTCTTCCCGCGTGTTCCTCAGGAACGACTCCACGGATGCCTCCAGGCCCGGCTCCAGCCACACCGTGCCCCGGCGAAGGTCCGCCAGCGTACGTGACCCCGTGAGCAGCATGACGGTGCGAAGCGTGCGCTGCATCCGCCGGAAGAGCTTCACCACGGACGCCGCGCCGCCGTCGCTGACCGCGCGCACCACGGGGAGCGCGAGGCCGGCCATCGCCGCGCCCATGGCCACCGCTTTGGCCGCGTCCAGGCCGGACCGGATGCCGCCGGAGGCCAGCAGCCGGTCCCGGTTCGTCCGGCAGGAGGCCAGGAGCACGGCGGTCGGAACGCCCCAGTCACGGAACTCGGCCGCGGCGCGGCGGTCCTCCGCGGACAGGCGGTAGGACTCCACGGTGATCCAGTTCGTGCCTCCCGAACC
The DNA here is from genome assembly GCA_035686185.1 of Spirochaetia bacterium. Classification (GTDB taxonomy): domain Bacteria; phylum Spirochaetota; class Spirochaetia; order SZUA-6; family Fen-1364; genus Fen-1364. Next base: position 550 of record DASRZR010000194.1, read on the forward strand.
GGCAAGGTCCACGTAGGCGGCGCCCACCCGCAGGAGCTCGCGCACGAGGCCGGGACCGATGCCGAACCCGGTCTCCTTCACGATCACGGGAACGGCGCTCTCCTCGCACAGCCGCGCGATGGCCTCCTTGAGGCCACGGAAGTCGCGGTCCCCTTCCGGCTGGAACAGCTCCTGGCCGGCGTTCAGGTGCACGACGAGCGCCTGCGCCTGCAGCCGCTGCACGAGGTCCTGCAGGGCCCGGCGGTCCCCGTCCCTTACCTGGACGGCGCTGATGTTCGCCATCACGGGCACGTCCGGCGCCAGCGGCTTGATGTGGAAGTGCTCAAACAGGTCGGGCTGTTCCAGGAGCACGCGGATGGAGCCCAGCCCCACGGGGATGCCCAGTTCCTGGCCGGCCGCGGCGAGCTGCCGGTTCACGCGGAACCCCCCCTCCGAGCCTCCGGTCATGCAGGAGATGAAAAACGGCGCCGCCGCCCGGGCGCCCAGGAAGGTCTGGGAGGTATCGATCTCCGACTCGGCAAGCTCGGGAGCCGCGTCGTGCGCGAAGCGGATCCCCTCGAACCCGGCGCCCGACCCCTCAACCGGGAAGCGCGACGGATCCGTGCAGATCGTCAGGTGCTTCTCTTTCCTCGCCCCTGTCGGAGACGCGCGGCGCCGTGCTGAAGTCGTACTCACGATACCCGTCCTTGCGTATGCCCGAGAGATGGAAGGTCTCCGATGGGACCGCGGCGTTCTCCATGAGCCGCGCGTGCAGCTCCGGCTGAACCGGTCCGGCGGTCCACGCCTCGTATTCCTCGAACGTCGCCGGCCGGGCCGAGGCGAACACGTCCGCCAGCCTCCAGCGGGCAATCACCTCGGGGGCGGAAGCCGCCACGCGCGCCTTGATCACCACCATGGTGCTGCCGGACCCGTAGGAGGCGAGCAGGATCGTCTTCCCGACGATACCGCTGCCCAGCGCGCGGAAGCGGTCCTCCAGGAGGAAGGCAAGCGCCGCGGTGAGCGAGCCGGTATACAGGTTGCCGATCCGGGACAGGGGCTCCACCCCCGCCCAGAAGCTCTTCTCCTCCAGGACGGCCCGGGCGCGCGCGCCGTCGTACCCGAGCACCTTCTCCATCAGCTTCTCCATGGCCACCGCCGGCATGTTCGGAAACGGCGTGTGCAGCGCGAAGTAGTCACAGTCGCGAAGCGCCTCCTCGGGCCGGGTGCCCGACCGGGCGCAGTGGTCCAGGAACGCGGCCTGCAGGCTCTCCTCGTAACAGCGCATGGAATAGGTGCCGTTCACCCGGGCCGTGATGGAACCCAGCGGCCGGAAGAAATCATCCACGTCGGTGGAGGCGAAGCCGGCCGTGGCGAGGTCCAGCTCCAGGAGACGCGGCGCGCTCTGGACCAGGAGCGCCACGGCGCCGGCCCCCTGCGTGATCTCGGCCGTGGAGTCCGTCTCGTAGCGGGCCACGTCCGTGCTCACCACCATGCCGCAGTCCGACGGCCGGCCGGTTGCCATCAGGAGGGATGCCACGCTGAGCAGCGCCATGGTGCCCCCGGCGCAGGCGTGCTGGACCTGGAAGCTGGAAAGCGCGGTGCCCAGGTCGTAGCCCGCGCGCTGGAGCATGCCCTGCACGTACGCGGAGACCGGCTTGGAGTGGTCCACGCCCGTTTCCGTGCCGACGGCGAGATGACGGACGGTGCGGCCGTCCAGCCCGGGGTTCTGCGTCAGCAGCCCGCGCGCGGCCGTGGCCGCCAGCGTGGCGCTGTCTTCCCAGATCTCGGGAAAGCGGATGGCCTTCTGCCCGGTCACGCGGCAGGCGCGCTCCAGGTGCCGGTCCAGCCTCGGGGTGAGGAGGACCCTCCGCTTGACCAGGGTGTCCATTCCGATGGAGGGGGAAGGCACGTAGAGACTGATGTCGCTTATTCCTGCCGAGCTGCTCACTTCCGTCATGAAAGCCTCCGACCGAATGCTTCTTTCTGTCCCGAGTGTATCACAGGCGGCGCGCTCTGCCACGAGGCGGCCGCCATTCTGCTATCTTCAACTCATGTACTCGAACCCGGCGGCTCCGGTCTGGGAGGCGCTCTCCGCCCTGGACGGCGCCGCCCTGCAGAACACGCTCATGAGGGTGCCGGACAAGGTCTGCGCCGTGGCCCTCTCCACGCTCCCGAAGGAGAAGCGCCTCCTCCTGTATTCCCGGATCGCCGGGCCGAAGGCGGCGCGCATCGAGCAGGAGATCGCGCTGGAGGCCCGCCGCCGCACCAGCCCTCGCGTGCGGGCGCGGATCATCCGCTCGTTCCTGTCCTACTTCGGCCGGGCCGACAAGGTCCACGGCCGGATCTGGATACGGCCGAAGCCAAGGCAGTAGCCCGCCCGGGGCCGGCACGCTTCAGCCTCCGAACTTCTCCTCGTAGTCCTCCCGGAGGGCCGCCACCACGGCGGGATCCGCCAGCGTGGTGACGTCTCCCAGCGCGCGTCCCTCGGCAATGTCGCGCAGGAGCCGGCGCATGATCTTGCCGGACCGTGTCTTGGGCAGGTCCTTGGTGAACAGGATCTCCTCCGGCCGGGCCAGCGCCCCGATCTTCTTCACCACGTGCTCCTTCAGGTCATCGATCATCGCGGAGCCCGGCGCCTGCCCGTTCTTCAGGCTCACGAACGCCACGATGGCCTGGCCCTTCAGGTCGTGGGCACGGCCTACCACCGCGGCCTCCGCCACCGCGGGGTGGTCCACGAGCGCGGACTCCACCTCCATGGTGCCAATGCGATGAGCGGAAACGTTCAGCACGTCATCCACGCGTCCCAGGATCATGAAATTGCCGTTCGCGTCCCGCTTGGCGCCGTCACCGGGGAAGTAGGTCTTCGAATCCCAGCGGGAGAAGTACGTCTTCACGTAGCGTTCGTCGTCTCCCCAGATCGTGCGCAGCATGGAGGGCCAGGGATGAGTAATGGCCAGCAGCCCGCTGCCCTCCCGCACCTCCCGGCCGGACTCGTCCAGGATCGTGGCCTGGATGCCGGGCAGCGCCGTGCCGGCGAACCCCGGCTTCATCGTGGACACGCCGGGCAGGCCGCTGATCATGATCGCGCCGGTCTCCGTCTGCCACCAGGTGTCCACGATGGGGCAGCGCTCGTGCCCGATGTTCTCGTGGTACCACATCCATGCCTCGGGGTTGATCGGCTCTCCCACGGAGCCGAGGAGCCGCAGGCTGGAAAGGTCATGACGAGACGGCAGGTCGTTTCCCCATTTCATGAATGCCCGGATGGCCGTGGGAGCCGTGTAGAAGACGCTCACCCGGTGACGCGCGATCATTTCCCAGTAGCGGTCGCGCTCAGGGAAGTCCGGTGCCCCCTCGTAGATGAGCACCGTGGCGCCGGCCAGGAGCGGCCCGTACACCACGTAGCTGTGGCCGGTCACCCAGCCCACGTCCGCCGTGCACCAGAACACGTCCTCGTCGCGCAGGTCGAAGACGTAGCGCGAGGTGGCGTGGACTCCCACCGCGTAGCCGCCGGCCGCGTGCACGATCCCCTTGGGTTTCCCCGTGGTGCCGGAGGTGTAGAGGATGAACAGCGTGTCCTCGGAGTCCACCGGCACGGCCGGGCAGTCCGCGTTCTGGTGGTCCATCAGCCGGTGGTACCAGTGGTCCCGCCCCTCCTTGAAATGGATGAGATGGGGCTCTCCGGGAAGCTGCTTGACGATCACCACGTGCTGGATGCTCGGACAATTCTCCAGCGCCCGGTCGGCGTTGTGCTTCAGTGCCACCACGGTGCCGCGCCGCCACCCGCCGTCCGACGTGACGAGCACGGTGGCCTGGGAGTCGTTGATGCGGTCCGCCAGCGCGTCCGGGGAAAACCCGCCGAACACCACGTTGTGGATGGCGCCCAGCCGGGCGCAGGCGAGCATGGCCACCGCGGTCTCCAGGAGAACGGGCATGTAGATGGCCACCCGGTCACCCTTCTTCACGCCGAGGTCCTTCAGGCAATTGGCGAACTTGCATACCTCGCGGTGGAGCTGCAGGTACGTGAGCGTGCGCACGTCCCCGTTCTCCCCTTCCCAGATCAGCGCCGCCTTGTTGCGGCGGGGACCGTCCAGGTGCCGGTCAATGGCGTTCTCCGTGATGTTCATCTCACCGCCCAGGAACCAGCGGGCATGGGGGGGCTTCCACTCCAGCACCGTGGACCAGGGCCGGGACCATCGCAGCGCCCTGGCCTCGTTCTCCCAGAAACCCACCAGGTCCCGGGCCGCTGACTCGTACAGCGAACGATCACGGACCACGGCGGCGCGGGCGAATGCGGGAGAGGGCGGGAACGACCGCTCCTCCTTCAGCAAGTCATCGAAGACAGCGGCTGACGAACCCGCGCTCCGCGCGGTGGACGACGAGGCTGCTTTTGAAGGATCAACCAGCGACATGTACCCCACCCCCTCTGGGCTCCTCCGGTGGACACGCCACCGCCGTACGGGAGCCGCAGTGTCGAATGTAACGAGCGGGAGAGGCGGGCGTCAAAAAACAGGCGTCATCCGGGAGGCATGGTCAGAAGAAGATCTCCGTATGAACCCTGGAACCGGGGAAGCGCTCATCGACGAGCAGGATCATGTCCCGGGTCATCTGCCGGCTGCCGCAGAGGTAGAAATCGTGTCCGGCCGGGGACAGCTTGTCCCGTGACCAGTCAGTGACCCGGCCGTAATGGCAACCGTCGGCTTTCTCCCGGGAGACGCAGGGCACGTACTGCCGGCAGCCCGCGCGAAGCTCGTCGGCAAAGAGCAGGTCCTCGGCGCGGCGAACGCCGTGCAGGAGCGTGACAGGCGCTGCGGGGCCCGGCGCCCGCGACCGCAGCCAGGAGAGAAACGGTGCGATTCCCACGCCGTTGGCCGTCAGCACTGCCGGCAGGTCGGACAGGGCAATAGTGAACATGCCGTTCGGGCCGCTGATATCGAAGATCGCGCCCGGCGCGCTGTCACACAGCAGGGGGGACGCGACTCCTCCCGCGATGCGACGGGCGAGCAGCAGGAGCGTGTCCGCGGATTCCGCGTTGCAGAGCGAGTAGTCGCGCGCCGCCCCGCCGACGTGAACGGTAATGCTCTGCCCGGCCCGGAACCGAAAGCCATCCGGGCGCTCCAGCTCGACCTCGAACACGTCCCCGGCGAGCCGCCGCGAGCGGAGCACGCGCACGCGAAAGCTGCTCACGGTCCGCGTCGAACGGTAGGGCACGGCAGGATCACGGCTTCCAGACTGTTTCCGTGATCCCCTCCTGGTGGTTGAGCCACCGGGCAAGGGCGTACAGGTACGTGGACAGGCGGTTCAGGAACGGCAGGGTTTCCGGCGATGGCACCGCGGCGACCCGTCTCTCCGCCCGGCGACACACGGAACGGGCCACGTGGGCCCACGATGCGGCAAGGCTCCCGCCGGGCAGGAGAAACCCCTGTTGCGGAGGGGCTTCCTGCTCGCAGCGCTGGGTGGCCTGCTCCAGGCGACGCACCGGCTCTTCGGCCGGCGGGCGCAACGCCGCGGCGGCCGGTGAGCCAGCCGTGGCGGCCACCCAGGCGCCGAGGCGCAGCAGCTCTTCCTGGATCGCCGCGATTTCCCCCTTCACGCCGGCCGCAGCGTCGGCAGGGGCGACCGGCAGCGATGAGGCCAGGGCCCCGAGCACGGACGCCAGCTCGTCGAGGTCACCGCAGGCCTCCACCCGGACGTGGGTCTTGGGTACCCGCTCTCCGCTCAGGAGGCTCGTGATTCCCTTGTCGCCGGTCCCCACGTTCGTCCTCACGCCTGGCCCCTCCGGGGCCCATGATAGGTGCCGGCTCCCGTTGGTCAAGGCTCCTCCCGGCCGCGGCCCGCTGGCCGTTGCGTGTCCGCGGAGGCATACTTCAGTCATGGAGAATGGAGGAGGCGGAGCCGGCGGCGCGCGTCCCGGGACGCTCAGCACGCACGACAAGGCTCTTCACATCAACATCGATGCGGCCCGGTATGGAACGTTCGCGGAGATCGGCGCCGGCCAGGAAGTGGCCCGCTGGTTTTTCCACGTGGGCGGCGCCGCCGCGACAGTGGCCAAGACCATGTCCGCCTACGACATGGCAGTGTCCGACGCGGTGTACGGGAGCGCCCAGCGCTACGTGAGCCGGCAGCGACTTCAGTCCATGCTGGACCACGAGTGGTCCCTGCTGCTGGAGCGGCTGGAGGCGACCCGGGGCTCCTCGACGAAGTTCTTCGTGTTCGCGGACACGGTGGCGGCGCGCAGCTGGAGCCGATCCGAGGCCGGCCACGGGTGGCTGGGGATCCGGTTCCAGACGGAGTCCCGAGCAGCCCCCTCCCAGATCATCATCCATGCGCGGATGTGGGACACGGACAACGTCCGGCAGCAGGAGGCGCTGGGGATCCTGGGCGTGAACCTCATCCATGCCGCCTTCTACGACCACGACCGGCCGGAGGCGGTGATCGCGGCCCTGATGGAGGGGCTCACGCGGGATCGCATAGAAGTGGACATGATCAAGTTCTCCGGCCAGGGGTTCTCCGCGGTGGACAACCGTCTCATGGCGCTGCAGCTCGTGGAGCAGCGCGTCACGAACGCCGCGCTGTTCGCGCCGGACGGCGAGGTGGTGGAGCCGGCGGAGCTCCTGCATTCGATGCCGGTGATGATCGAGCGCGGAAGCTTCCGTCCCATCACGCGCGTGTCCCTGTACATGCTGGACCAGGCACTGAAGCTCAT
>DASRZR010000195.1:0-6071 GCA_035686185.1 Spirochaetia bacterium
GCCGTGGTCGGATGCGGGAGCGTCCTGCGCTTCGCGACACGTGACGCCCTGGACGCGTCCCTGGCGCGACGCACGATCAAGGTGGACGGAAAGACGGATGACTGGGAGGGGATCCTGCCGACGTGGGAGGTGGCAAAGCTCTCTGATCCCTTCCCCCAGCAGCCGGGTACCGAAGTGACCCGGGCCTACCTGTGCCGGGACGACCACAACATCTACCTGCGAATGGACTTTGACGATGGCACGCCCCTGAGCGGGAGCCTGACATCGGATGTGAAGGCAACGCTGTGTTACGAGATCCACGTGGTGAACAACGGCCTGCAGATCATCGCAAACGTGAACTCCAGCCGTCAGTGGGGCACGAACACGTGGCTGGGAGTGTGGAACGAATCAACCCGTTCCTCCTCGAACATCTCCAACAGCCTGGCGTATTCCATCAAGGGCAACTCGCTGGAGCTCGCCTTACCGTGGAGGTTCGTGGAAGGCTACCTGAAGGACCGGCCGCTGAGCGCCACGATTGACGTGGTGGACTCCGGAGACAAGGGCTGGATCAAGTACTGGCAAAGCGGCCCGCTCACGATCGACTTCGTCCACTAGGTCCTAGAACTTGACCTCCAGGCCTACCCCGGCCTGGGCGGTCCAGGAAGCGCTGCCCACTCCATAGCCGATTCCATACCCGGCGCTCCCGTTGCCGGCCTGGAGGAACGCCGTCACATCCGCGTTCTGTGCGGCGCTGACCCGCGCCGTGAGCGTGGAGGTCCCTGCCGCACCCCGGACGTCCGCAATGACCTCCAGCGTGAGCTGCAACAGCTCGGAAGGACTCCAGGTCACGGATCCGTAGAGGTTGTGCGTGCCGGGGAACAGGAGGTCCGCGGAGGCGCCGCCGCCGTTGTAGTAGTACTCCGCGGCAAGCACGAAGTCCCCGGTGGACCAGTCCACCCCGGCGGCGGCGCGGACCCAGCCCGCGACGCCGGAGTCCGGCAGATCGTAGATCGCCTCCCCGGTCAGGCCCACCTCGAGGTCCGTCTTGAAGTCGGCCCCGAACAGCCAGCCGCGCAGCGAGCCATCCCGCCCGGCTACCACGGCGGCATCCACGTCCCCCACCAGCGCGTTTGCCCGCAGGGAGTAGCGACCGTCCCCTGGCGTGAGCGTGGGCGCGGCCACTGCGTCCAGCCCCGCGGTCACCCCCAGAGGCACGGTCAGGCGCAGCGCATCGGTCCCCCGGCGCACGGGGGAAATCCCCGCCAGGTCGAGCTCGGTGAAGATGTCCGTGGGGCTCCACAGCGAGCCGCGGCTGTAGTTGACCACCTGCCGGCCCGCGGTGAAGGAAGCCCCGTCCAGGTCAAGCCGCGCATACAGGGTGCGTATCCGCGCCGCCAGCGCCGCATCCTGGCCCGCGCTCCCGGCGCCGGTGGCCGGCACCAGCAGCTCGTCCGCCCGGCCGTAGGGGCTGGCTGCCACCGCGGAGGCAGTGGCCGCGGAGGAGCCCGTCAGGACGGTGCCCTCCACGGAGGCCTCCGCGCGGGCCCGGCCGCTTCCGGCACGGAGCGTCACGCCGAGCGTGCTGGCCGATCCATACGAGAGGTTGGACGTGCTCCATGATCCGCCGCCCGCGTATCCGGCAAGCGGCTGAACCAGGAGAGACCCGTCCAGCGTCCACGGCGCGTGCTCCGCGCCGGCCGGGGCCGCCGCCGCGGTCGTCTCCTGGCCGGATGCGGCGGCCGCGCTCACGAGCGCCGCCAACAGGATCGCGAATGCTTTCATTTTGTAAGCGCCGCCATGGAGAACTGCTGGTCAGTGACGGGAACGTCGAGCTGCACGTTCGTCATGCTGAACACGGTCTTCGTGTCTGCCCGCAGCTTGGAGACAAACTCCTCACGGGACGGGAACCACCGCTCGCCCACGCGCTGCATTTCCAGCGTGGCGCTCGTCTTCAGGAGCCGGCCGGACTTCGCGTACATCTCCTGCTTCAGCGTCACGAAGCGCTCCCGGTCGATCCACAGCACGCGGCGGTCGTAGGCGGCCGTGGGGACCTTGGCGGTGAGCTCCACCACGAAGCAGGGGCGGTCCCCCACCGTGTCGTCCGGCTTTCGGTCCGCGCTGTACTTCTGCGTGAAGTCGGAGGACTCCAGCGCGTCCTCGTAGGACACGTCGGATCCCATCATGCCTTCCTTCAGAAGGTGGCCGGAGATCTTCACGGTGTCCTGCTCCTTGGGAAAGTAGATCCACAGGTTCTTGTCCCGCTTCAAGTAGCGGGTACCGCGGTCCTCCGGGTTGGTGAACTCCGCGAATGCCTTGGTGGAGCCCTGCGCCAGGGCATCCATCGTCTTGTACCGGGTCTCGCCTCCGATCGTGATTTCCAGCCGGCCCGAGTAGCGGATGCTCTGGTACGACTCGTTGGCATCCACCTTTGCCAGGATCTGCTCGGCGGTCTGGCCGAAGGAAGCCGCGGCCGCGCCCGCGGCTAACAGGAACGCGGCGGTGACACACACTGCTGTCTTCATGAGGAGTCTCCTTACACTGAGCGGATGGCCTCGATGGGATTCATCCGCGCTGCGCTGCGCGACGGCAGGAACGAGATGATGGCGGCCACGGCGATGCCCATGGCAAACAGCCATGCCACGTGCACGAGGTTCACCTGGGGGTACACGATGGAGTCCATGGGAATACCGGTGCCGGCGATGTTTCGCGAGAAGTCCAACCCGCGCACCGACGCCCATGCGTTGATGGCGGTGCCCAGGAGCGAGCCGATCGCGGACCCGATGGCTCCCAGCAGGAGGCCCTCCGCCAGGAACAGGCCCAGGATCCGCGGCCGCTCCATCCCCATGGACATGAGGATGCCGATCTCCCGCCGGCGCTCCAACACGACCATCATCAGGATGTTGGCGATGATGAACGCGCCGAGGAACGCGATGATGAGCTCCATCCAGAAATAAGCGGCGCCCGCGAACGTGATGAGGGCCGCCACGTCTCCCAGCGCCTTCCAGCTCTGCACGGACAGGCCGCCCAGGCCGGAGGTCGCCAGGTGGGCTGAGATGGCGGCGGCTGCCCGGTCAGCGGTCTTGTAGTTCTTCAACATGACGAGCACTTCGGAGGCGCCCCGGCCAAGGCCCAGGAGATCCCGCGCATCGTCGAGGCTCACCATGATGGTGGCCCCGTCGAAACCCTCCACGCCCGTGCGAAACAGCCCGGAGATGCGGAACTTCTTGAACCCCATGCCGTAGTCCGCCTTCTCGGCGATGACTTTCAGCGTGTCTCCCACGCGCAGCCCCAGGTCATCCGCGAGCTTCTTGCCCACGATGACCGTGCCGGTGGGGGCAAGGTAGGAGCCGCCGGGCAGGAGAGAGCGGTCCAGCATGAGGAGCGATTTCTCCGCCAGGGGGTCCCCGCCAATGCCGCGCGCCGCCTTGGTACCCGAGTCGGAGGAGAGCACCACGCCGAACAGCGCGCGGGGCGCCGTCATGACGATCTGGCCGGCCAGGCCGGGAGTGGAGCGGATGGCGTCCGCCACCGCGTCCGAATCCGGCAGCGCCGCGGAGGCCGGCATGAACCGCTCCTTGTGCCGATAGTCCGTCGTGGCCACGTTCACGTGGCCAGTCTGGTTCTTGGTGAAGTTGCGCGCCATCGAGTCCAGGATCCCCGACACCAGCCCGTCCGCGAACACGACGGCCGTCATGGCGATGAGAACGGACAGGAGAGCGAGCGCGGTGCGCCGCCGGTTGCGGCCGAGGTTGCGCAATGCCATGGTCCAGACGTTCATCACAGCCTCCCTTTACTGGAACCGCAGCGCGTCCGTGGGTTCCAGCCGGGCCGCCCGCCGGGCGGGAATCCGTGCCGCGAGGAGGGACACCACGATGCCGAACACGAACCCGATGACCATGGTCCGGGGGTTCCACTCTCCGCGCAGGATGCCGGACACGGGCAGCGACCAGCCCCCGGCGAGGCCGCGCATGTCGATGCCGCGCGAGATGGCCAGGAAGTCCAGCAGCGCGCCCAGGCCCACCCCGAGCACGGAACCGGCCAGGCCAAGGCAAAGCCCTTCCAGCGTGAACAGCCGCTTGATCTCCCGCGGCGTCATCCCGTAGGCGCGCAGAACGCCGATCTCCCGGACCCGGGAGAACACGGACATGAGGATGGTGTTGATGATACCTACCGCGGAGATGGCCAGCACGATGAGCACGGGGACCATCGAGTAGGAGGCCTTGGCGTTGCGCAGCGCGAGGTAGCTGGCGCCGAGGTCCCGCAGGGCATCCACCCGCAGGCCCGGCAGGGCAGCGCGAAGCCGCGCGGCCGCCGCATCTCCCTGGGCCAGCGCGGAGTCCAGGCTCGGCGCGCGGGGAAGCGCCACGTCGATTTCCGTGGCAAGGCCGTCCGGTCCCGTGCCGGCGTCCAGGAGCTGGCGCGCGTCCTGCAGGCCCATGTACAGCCCTCCCCGGTTGACTTCCGTTGCCGGGGTGGTCACCAGGCCGGCCACGGTGTACTCGTCCGCGTTGGTCACGTCATTCACCGTCTGGGCCGAGATGAGAAGGGCATCCCCCACTCCCACCTTGAGCTCGGAGGCGAGCTCGGCGCCAAGCACCACTTCATGGGAAGGAGCAGAGGGGAGCCAGGAGCCGGATTCCACGGAGGTCGCCACCTTGAACACCGTGCCGTCAGTGGAGGGGTCCACCGCGTCCGCCAGCACGGGGATCTCGTCGGTGTAGTTCGAGATGCGCGCCACGAACCTCAGGCGCGGGGTGGAGCGCATGCCGTCGGAGGCTGCCGCGGCCAGCGCGGCGGTTGGAGACGGGAGTCCCTTGTCCAGCGGCGCGGCCTCGATGTCATCCACGTAGGCCGGCGTGCGGATCTTCAGGGACGAGGTGGTGTAGTCCGCCATCGTGTCGATGGCCATGCGGTCCATGCCGGTGATCACCGAGTCGAAGCTCACGAACACCCCGATGCCCACCATCATGACCACCGCGGTGATGATGGTCCGCCGGCCGTGTCGCGCGGTGTTGCGCAGCGCGATCTTCCACAGCGTGCCCATGGCTCACTTCCTCTCGTCCGCGGTGATGCGGCCGTCCCGGATGGTCACCACGCGCCGCGCGTGCTCCATCATCAGGCGGTCATGGGTGGAGAACACGAACGTGCTGCCGCGGTCCACGTTGATGCCCTTCATGAGGGCCACGATCTCCTCCGCGGTGCGGGAGTCCAGGTTGGCCGTGGGCTCATCGGCCAGGATCACCAGCGGGTCCTTCACCAGCGCGCGGGCAATCGCCACGCGCTGCTCCTGTCCTCCGGAGAGCTCGCGCGGGTAGCGGTCCTCCTTGCCGGCCAGGCCCACCGCGGCGATGATCTCCTCGGCTCGCCGGTGGATCTCCCGTGAATCCAGCCTTCGCTCGATGAGCAGCGGAAGCTCGACGTTCTCCCTGACGGTGAGAACGGGAATGAGGTTGTAGGACTGGAACACGAAGCTGATCCGCTCCCGGCGGTAGGCGGACCGCTCCTTCTCCGCCATGCCACCCAGGTCCCGGCCGTCATACACGATGCGGCCGTCCGTGGGTGAGTCCAGGCATCCGAGGATGTTGAGGAACGTGGTCTTGCCGGACCCGGAGGGTCCCACCACGGTGAGGAACTCCCCGGCGTCGATGTCCAGGTTCACCCCATCCAGTGCCCGGACCTCGCTCTCCCCCTTGTGGTAGATCTTCGTGACCCCCTCCAGGTGCAGGGCCGCGGAAGGTGACCGTTGCTCCGCCGCGTAGGTGCTCATGATTCTTCTCCTGTCTCCGCGTGGGGCGCCGCGTACGCGCGCCGAAGGTAGGTGACCATAAGGTCACGGGATTTCTCGAACAGCTCGATGACACGGGGACACGCCGCAGCCAGCGCCTCCTCCGTGGCCGGCGTGGCGTAGCATCGCCGGATGGCGTCCTCCAGCAGGTCGGCCCGACGCTCGAACTCGGGGTTCCAGCCGAACGCGGCAAGGTAGTCCCCGCTCACGAAGAAGCCGATCGTCATCGCGCCCATCTGCCAGATCATGTCGCCGACGGGCATGTCGGATCGCGCCAGGCCATGCTCGAGGAGGACGTTCATGTAGT
>DASRZR010000196.1:0-12911 GCA_035686185.1 Spirochaetia bacterium
GGCGCCATAGTCCGGGAGCGGCGCGTGTTCGACGTTGCCATCATCGGGGCGGGCGTCACCGGCTCGGCGATAGCCCGGCGCCTGTCCCGCTACCGCCTGGGCGTGGCGCTGCTGGAGCGTTGCGCCGACGTCTCCTTTGGAGTCTCCAAGGCCAACTCCGGCATCATCCACGCCGGTTTCCACCATTCCCCGACTTCTCTGAAGGCGCGCCTTGAGATAGAGGGAAACCGCGCCTTCGACCAGCTCCAGGCGGAGCTGGGCTTCCCGTTCCGACGCGCCGGCATCGTGGTGGCCGCCTTCACCGTGGAAGAGATGAAGGTGGTGGACCACCTCTACGAGCAGGGCGTGGCAAACGGCGCGGCCGGCATCGAGGTCGTGGGACGGGAGCGCCTGCTCGCCCTGGAGCCCGCGCTGAGCCGCGACGTGGTGGGCGGGCTGTTTGCCCCTTCCGGCGGCATCATCGAGCCCTACCGCTTCGTCTTTGCTCTGGCGGAATCCGCCGTGACCAACGGCGTGGTGCTGCGCACGGGCTGGGAGGCGTCAGCCGCCCGGCGGCGTGGCGATGAGTGGGTGATCCGCTCCACGACCGGGGAAGAGATCTCCGCGCGCTGGGTCGTGAACGCGGCCGGGCTCCGGGCGGACTCGGTGTCCGCGCTGTTCCACGCGGAGAGCTTCCGTATCCTGCCACGGAAGGGGGAGGAGTTCCTGCTGGACAAGGGCTCGGCGGGGGCGCCATCCCGGGTGATCTTCCCGGTCCCGGCGCGCACCTCCAAGGGAGTGCTCGTCATTCCCACGGTGGAGGGGACCATCATGATCGGGCCCACGGCGGACGAGGGAGAGGACAAGGAGGATACCAGCACCACGCCGGAGAACCTGGAGCGCGTGTTCCAGCTTGCCGCCCAGATGGCGCCGGGGATCTCCAAGCGGGACATCATCACCTCCTTTGCCGGCCTCCGGCCCACGCTGCCGGGGGACGACTTCTACGTGGACGTGTCGAGGGAGGCTCCCGGGCTCGTTCAGGTAGCCGGTATCCAATCCCCCGGGCTCACGGCCTCTCCCGCCATTGCCGAGCGCGTGAAGGACCTGCTCCTGTCCGCGGGGGTCCGGATGGAGGAGAAGACAAGCTGGCAGGCCGGCATCCCGCACGTGAAGCGCACCCGGGACCACGCGGCCTGGGAGCTGGACCGCCTGGTGTCTGCCGACCCTGCCTACGCTCACCTGGTGTGCCGATGTGAAGGCGTCTCCGAGGCGGAGGTGGTGGAGGCGGTGCGCAAGGGGCATACGACGCTGGATGGGATCAAGTACTACACCCGGGCCGGCATGGGCCGATGCCAGGGAGGCTTCTGCACCTACCGCATCCTGCAGATCGTGGCGCGGGAGACCGGCCTGCCGCTGGAGCGGATCACCAAGCACGGACCCGGCAGCGAGCTGCTGCTCGGCCGGGTGCCGGGCACGCGGGTGACGCTGTCCGGTCCCTCGGGCGCGCCTCCCGCGGAGGGCCGGCCGTGAAGACGCGAAACGTGGACGCGCTCGTGGTGGGCGGCGGAAGCGCGGGGCTGGCAGCGGCGCTTCGCCTGCGGGAAGGGGGCGCCTCCGTAGCCATCATGGAGCGGGAGCCGTACCTGGGCGGAATCCTGCTGCAGTGCATCCACACCGGCTTCGGGCTTCATGAGTTCGGGGAGGACCTCACCGGGCCGGAGTACGCCCGGCGGTTCGTGGCGCCCGTGCAGGAGGCCGGCATCCCGGCATACCTGGACGCCACGGTCACGGAGATCGGGCGCGAGCCCCATGACGGCCGCGGGACACATTCGGTGACGGCGCTTTCCACCACGCAGGGCGTGGTGCGGTTCTCCACCCGCGCCGTGATCCTGGCCATGGGCTGCCGGGAGAGAAACCGCGGCAACGTCGCCATCGCCGGCACGAGGCCGGCCGGGGTGTTCACCGCGGGGCTTGCGCAGCGCCTGGTGAACGTAGAAGGCTGCGTGCCGGGCAGGTCCGTGGTCATTATCGGCTCCGGTGACATCGGCCTCATCATGGCGCGAAGGCTCACCCTCGTGGGCTGCCGCGTGCTGGCCGTGGTGGAGATCCAGGCCTACCCGTCCGGAAACGCCAGGAACATTGCCCAGTGCCTGAACGATTTCTCCATCCCGCTGTACCTCGGCCACGTCGTGACGCGGATCGAGGGCCGCGACCGGGTGGAGGCGGTGAGGGTGGCGCCGCGTGACGGGACCGGCATCGCCGCCGACAAGGAGTTCCGAATCCCGTGCGACACGGTCCTGCTGTCCGTGGGGCTCATACCGGAGAACGAGCTTTCCCGGGCCGCCGGCGTATCTCTCAACGAGGGCACCGGCGGGCCGTGGGTGGATGCCGACTACATGACGGGAGTTCCGGGGATCTTCGCCTGCGGGAACGTGCTGCACGTCCACGACCTGGTGGACTTCGTCACCGAGGAGGCGCGCCAATGCGCCGCGCAGGCCGCGCGCTACCTGGCCGGGGAGCCTCGGGAAGAAATGCTACCGGTCAGCGCGGGAGCCAACGTGCGCTCCATCGTCCCCAACGCCTGCGCGCCGGGCCGCCGGACCGTGTTCATGCTGCGGTCTCTGGTGGTGAAAAACGATGCCCGGCTCATCGTGAGCGTGGGGGGCCAGGAAGTCCGCACGAAGAGGCTGCCCCACGTCCAGCCGTCCGAGATGATCCGCGCCCCGTTGGAACCGGGGGAAATCCCGGCCGCGCCGGCACGGGGCGGCCGGGAGGCGCCGCCGACAGTCGAGGTGTCCATCCGATGACGGCGGAAACGGGAAGCCCGCGCCCCGGCGCGGCCATGGAAAGGGAGCTCGTATGCATCGCCTGCCCGCTGGGCTGCCGCATGACCGTCAGCAGCCGCATCCGTGATGGCGGCGTCGAGGTCACGGTCAGCGGAAACCGGTGCGCGCGCGGGGAAGCGTACGGGAAGGAAGAGATGCTGGCCCCGCGCAGGATCCTCACTGCCGTGGTTCCCACGGATTCAGCCCTGTTTCCCTGCGCCCCGGTGAGGACCGACCGCCCTATCCGGCGTGAGCTTCTCGGGGAGCTCGCATCCGAGCTGTATCGACGCCGGGTGTCGCTGCCGGTGGAGGAGGGTCAGGTATTCATGGAGGACTACGACGGCGCCCGGGTGGTGTTCACCCGGACACTACCACCGGATGAGATTCCCGCCGTAGGTGAGGCCGGCGCCGAACCCGAAGGTTAGGATCAGGTCTCCCTTCTTCAGCAGGTTTTTTGCCGTCATCTCGGAAAGCGCGATCGGGATGGATGCCGCGGAGGTGTTGGCGTACTCCTCGATGTTGACGAAGAACTTGGACATCGGAAGCTTGATACGTTTTGCCGCTGCCTCGATTATCCTTACGTTCGCCTGGTGGGGAACGATCCAGGCAATATCGTCCGCGTTGAGCTTGTTCTTCTCCATCATTTCCGCGATGCCTTCGCTCACCACCCGGGTGGCGAAGTTGTAGACCTGCCGGCCATCCATTTTCAGGAAGGTCCTGGCAGGGTCCACGACGCCGTCCGTGAACGGGAACCGGGTTCCGCCCTCGGTCCGCTCCAGGAGCCGGGCCCCGGAACCGTCCGAGCGCAGCATGCTCGTCAAGATCCCGCGGTCACCGTCTGCCGCGTCTGCCTGGACGAGCACCGCTCCGGCACCGTCCCCAAAGAGGACGCAGGTGTTCCTGTCTTTCCAGTTCATGACGCGTGTCAGGATGTCGGCTCCGGCAACCAGCACGTTGCGGGCGCCGCCTCCCATCACGAAGTTGCGGGCCGTCTCCAGGGCATAGATGAACCCGGTGCACCCGGCCACGAGGTCCATGGCAGCCGCGTTCTTTGCGCCGAGCCCGTCCTGGACGATGCACGCCACGGACGGAAAGCCAATGAAGTCCCCGGTGGCGGTGGCAACGAGCACAAGGTCCACCTGCTCGGCGGCAACCCCGGCCTTTGCAAGCACCTTCCGGCAGGCTTCCAGGGCGAGGTCCGAGGTAGCCACGGAAGGCTCTGCCACGTGCCGGTTGCCGATGCCCGTATGAGACCGGATCCACTCGTCTGAGGTCTCCACGAATGCCGAGAACTCGTCGTTGGACATTCTCCTGGCTGGCACCGCGAAATCAACCGCACTTATGACTGCCCGCATGGCACCATTTTAATGTGATTGATTCAGTAGGTCAACCAAGACAGGCTCGGCCTGTAAATATGTTCAAATCAATCAACAATGACGAAGATGTTGGATGTCCTTCCGACATATGAAATTATACTTGTACAATTCCAGCGCCTTGACCACCCGCGAGGCCGCGTGCTATTTTGGTTGCCGCATGAAGAGATGTTTTCTGTTTCCCGGCCAGGGTGCCCAGTACCCGGGCATGGCCCAAGACCTGTGGGATGCCAGCTTCCGCGTGAAGGAGCTCTTCCAGGAGGCATCTGACACCCTGGGCATGGATATGAAAGCCCTGCTTTTCAACTCAACTGCCGAGGAACTCAAGTCTACGGACAAGACCCAGCTCGCAATGACCCTCGCCAGCCTATGCTCCAGCACGGCTCTCCGGGAGCGTGGCGTCGCCCCCGAGGCGCTTGCAGGGTTCAGCCTGGGCGAGTATGCCGCCCTCTGTGAAGCCGGGGTGCTTGGTTTCAGTGACGTGTTCAAGGTCGTCCGCATGAGGGGAGACCTCATGGAGAAGGCGGCGCGAGGGCTGGCCTCCCCGGACGGAGCGCCCGGCATGGCGGCCGTGCTTGGCCTGCCTTCGGAGAAAGTGCTCTCCACTCTCGGCCCGCTGGCCGGGTCCGGGGTGTTTGCCGCCAACCACAACAGCCCGTCCCAGGTGGTCATTTCCGGCAGCGCGTCAGGCCTGGCATTGGCGGAGAAAGAGCTGAAGGCGGCCGGTGCGAAACGACTGGTGCGCCTGCAGGTCTCCGGACCGTTCCATTCGCCGCTCATGGGCGAGGCGCGCACCGCGTTTGACGCCGCGCTCGCCTCGGTACGCTTCTCGGATCCCGTCATCCCGCTGTACTCGAACGTGACTGGCGCGCGCATCTCCTCCGGTGACGAAGCGCGTCGGCTCTGCGGAGAGCAGCTTGTTTCCATGGTGAGGTGGGTGGACGTGCAGCAGGCCGCCCTGGCGGACGGCTGCGATCGCTTCTACGAGGCGGGTCCGGGCACCGTGCTCACCGGCCTGATGAAGGCGCTGCGGCCGGAGGCGCGCTGCGCGCCGGCCGGCACGGCGGAAGCCATCACAAAGGCGTTGGAGGAGGCGGCGTGATGACTCCGGACACGGCCGCGGAGCAGCAGTCCGCTCCCCCCGCGCCCACGCTCAAGGGGAAGAAGGCAATCGTGACCGGCGGCTCCCGAGGGATCGGCAACGAGATTGCCCGGGAGTTCCTGGCGCGCGGGGCAACCGTGTACAGCCTGTCGCGCTCTCCGGCCGGAAACCAGACCGAGCTCGAGTCCCTCGCCCTGGAGGCCGGCGGGGCCCTGCACTGGCGGGAGACGGACGTTGCCAAGGAAGAAGACCTTGCCAGGATCATGGACGCCATCCTCGCGGAAGCGGGGACGCTGGACGTGCTGGTGAACAATGCCGGCATCACGCGGGACGGCCTGATCTTCCGGATGCCCACGGCGGACTGGGACGAGGTGATCCGCGCCAACCTCACCTCGGCGTTCGTCGCCTCCCGGGCCGCGGCGCGGACCATGATCCGGCAGCGCTCGGGGAGCATCATCTGCGTGTCCTCCGTGAGCGGGATCATGGGCAACGCCGGGCAGGTCAACTACTCGGCCTCCAAGGCCGGGCTCATCGGGTTCTCCAAGAGCCTGGCCCGGGAAGTGGCCTCCCGCGGAGTGCGCGTCAACGTGATCGCCCCGGGGTTCATTGAGACGGACATGACGCGCGCGCTGGGGGAAAAGGCCCGCGCCGCGCTGGCGGAGCACATCCCGCTGGGCCGGACCGGCACCGCGGCCGACGTGGCGGCCGTGGCGGCGTTCCTTGCCTCCGACCAGGCCGCGTACATCACCGGCCAGGTCATCGCGGTGGACGGCGGGATGTCGATGTAGGCCGCCCGGCCCGGAGGCGTGCGGCCTGTCCGGGCCCGCGGGTGACGGAGACGGAATCCTTCAAGGAGAGGAAATGAAGCGACGAGTGGTAGTGACCGGTATGGGGACCATCAACCCGCTGGGAAAGAACGTCGAGGAGTTCTGGACGGGCATCCGCGAGGCCAGGAACGGCATCTGCCACGTGGACCGCTTCGATACCACTGACTTCACCGCCAAGATCGCGGGACAGATTCGGGACTTCGCCCCGGAGAACTTCCTGGAGAGCAAGGAAGCGCGGCGGATGGACCGCTTCACGCAGTTCGCCATGATCGCTTCCATAGAGGCCATGGCGAGCGCGGGTCTTGCGGCCGGCCAGTTCGACGCGGAGCGCATCGGCGTGATCCTTGGCAACGGCATCGGCGGCATCGAGACGCTGGAGGCGCAGTTCAAGCGCATCGCGGAGAGGGGCCCCAAGGGCGTTCATCCGCTGTTCGTTCCCATGATGATCTCCAACGAGGCGGCCGGGAACGTGGCCATCAAGTTTGGCGCCTTCGGTCCGTGCTCGGTGGTGGTGACCGCCTGCGCCTCCTCCAACGATGCGTTCGGCCAGTCCTGGCGTCTCATCCGGGACGGGTCGGTGGACGTGATGATCGCTGGCGGCACGGAAGCGCCGCTCACGCCGATGGGGCTGGCCGGGTTCTGCCAGCTGCAGGCCGTGAGCACGCGGAACGACGACCCTGAGCATGCCAGCCGCCCGTTCGACAAGGACCGGGACGGCTTTGTCATGTCGGAAGGCTCCGGCGTGCTCGTGCTGGAAGAGTTGGAGCACGCGAAGCGCCGCGGCGCGAAGATCCTGGCGGAGATGAGCGGCTACGGGGCCACCTGTGACGCCAACCACCTGACGGCTCCGCACCCGGAGGGCCGCGGCGCCATTCGGGCGCTGCAGATTGCGCTGGAGACCGCCGGCCTGCAGCCGGCGGACATCGACTACATCAACGCGCATGGCACCTCCACTCCGATCAACGATCCGATAGAGACGAAGGCCATCAAGGCCGTGTTCGGGGAGCACGCGAAGAAGCTGAAGGTGTCTTCCACCAAGTCCATGCACGGCCACCTGCTCGGCGCCGCCGGGGGCGTGGAGGCCATCGTGTCGGTGAAGGCGATCCTGGACCAGTTCTTCCCGCCCACGCGCAACCTGGTGGAGCCGGACCCCGAGTGCGACCTGGACTACGTGCCGAACAAGGGATACGGCGGGCGCATCAGGGCCGTGCTGTCCAACGCCCTGGGTTTTGGCGGGCACAACTCCGTGGTGGTCTTCCAGCAGTACGCGGGCTGAGAGCCCTATGATGCCCGCGGGGTGACGGGCGCTACGTTGCCAGCGCGGCGAGCGCCATGGCGTACATCTTGTTCTGCGCGGAATCGCTTCGGGAGGCGAGCACGAACGGCGCCCGGGCGCCCATGACGATCCCGGCCTCTTCACACGGGGCAAAGAAGATCAGCGCCTTGTACAGGATGTTGGCCGCCTCGATGTCCGGCGCCACGAGGATGTCCGCGCGTCCGGCCAGCTCGCTCGTGATGCCCTTGTGGCGCGCCGCTTCCACGCTCACCGCGTTGTCCAGCGCCAGCGGCCCCTCCACTCGAACGCCCTTGATCGCGCCGCGCTCGGCCATCTTGGAAAGCGCCGCCGCGTCCATCGTGGCCGGCATGTCCGGGTTCACGGTTTCCACCGCGCACAGGATGGCCGCGATGGGATCCGCCACACCCAGACGGTGAGCAAGATCCGCGGCGTTCTGGACGATATCCGCCTTCTGGAGAAGCGTCGGGGCGATGCAGATGGCCGCGTCCGTTACGAACAGGAGCCGGTCGGTGCCCTCGAAGTGAAACACGCCGACGTGGGACAGCGTCCGACCGGTGGCCAGGCCGTTCGTGTGGGAGAGCACGGCGTGCAGGAGGTCCGCGGTCTGCAGGAACCCCTTCACCAGCACGTCCCCGTCTCCGCGCGCCACGCACCGGACCGCCTCCACCGCCGCTTCCGCCGGCGTGGCCGCCTCCAGGAACTGCCAGCCGTCGGTGTCCACGCCCTGCTCCCGGGCGGCTGCCTCGATCTGGCCGCGCTGGCCCACGAGCACGGGCCGGGCGAAGCCGGCCGCAACGGCGTGGGCCACCGCTTCCAGGATCGTGCCGTCCGCCGCCTGGGCCACGACGAACCGGGCCGGCCCGGCCTTCCGTGCCCGTTCGATGAATTGCGCAAATCCGTTCATGAGAGCAGGACCTCCTGTCCCGCCGCGGCCCGGCCGGCACCGGGCTCCGCCGCGCGCATCGTCAGACGTTGTCTACCAGGTACCCGCCGTCCACCGGAACGGTGACGCCCGTGACGAAACCGGACGCCGCCTCGCTGGCAAGGAACAAGAGCGCCCCGGACAGCTCGGCGACCTCGCCGAACCTGCCGAACGGTGTATGCCCGATGATCTTCTTTCCGCGTTCGGTGAGCTCCCCGGTGGCGGAGTCGATCAGCAGGGCCCTGTTCTGGTTTCCCAGGAAGAAGCCCGGTGCCAGCGCGTTCACCCGGATGCCGTGGGGAGCGAACTCCTTGGCCGTGGCCATGGTGAGGTTCATGACCGCCGACTTGGCCGCGCCATAGGCCCAGACGCGGGACAGCGGCACGTAGGAAGCCATGCTGGCGAGGTTGATGATCGTGCCGCGCTGCTTGCGCTCGATCCAGCGCGCGGCCACCACCTTGGTGGGTACCAGCAGGCCGGCCACCAGGTTGAGGGACAGGATCTCGCCAAACAGCTTCACGTCGGTCTGCACGAAGCTGGAGGCGCCCTTGTTCCCGCCGGCGCAATTGATCAGCACGTCCAGGCTTCCGAAGCGTTTCTCCGTCTCTCCGGTCGCAGACTTCACCGCGGCCTCGTCGCCGGCGTCCACCGCCAGCACCTGGGTCCGCTCCCGCGCTTCCGCGCCCACGGCCTGGATGAGGCGCTCACACGCGGCCTCTCCACTTTCCCGGTGGTGGGCCCAGAGACTGACGTTCGCTCCGGCCCTGGCCAGCGCCTCCGCCATGGCCCCGGCGATCACGCCGCCGGCTCCGGTGATGGCCACGGTTTTTCCGCCCAGTCCGAACATCTCTTCCACGTAGCTCATATGCGGCCCATCGTAGTTCATGTGGGCGCCGGTGTCGATCGGCGGCGCGCTTCGGCGGCCGCCTCCCGCCGGGCGCAGGTTGCCCGTGGCGGGGGAACTCGATTATCCTTGGCCCGACGTGATCTTCCACCAGCAGGGCTCGCCCACGGCTTCCCTTTCCGACGCCGAGCTGCGCTCCGGGCTTCAGAAGGCCTTCGATGCGCTCGGTCGTCGCCGCGCCGTGCTCGCGCTTCCTCCCGATTTCACGCGGTTCCATTCCCGCGCCGGGCGCATCACGGAGCTTGCCTGGGAATACTACGGCGCGGCGCTGAAGGACGTGCTGCCCGCCACCGGAACGCATTTTCCCGTCAACGATGACGAGCGGGCCACGATGTTCGGCGCCATGCCCGCGTCCCTGTTCCGCGTGCATCGCTGGAAGGAAGGCCTGGAGACGCTGGGCCGGGTGCCGGCGGAGTTCATCCAGGAAGTATCCGAGGGCGCGCTGGACTTCGACTGGCCGGCCCAGGTGGACCAGCTCGTGGCCCGCGGCGGGCATGACCTGATCCTGTCGATCGGCCAGGTGGTCCCCCACGAGGTGGTGGGAATGGCGGGCCACATGAAGAACGTGTTCATCGGCACCGGGGGCGCGGAGGCGATCAACAAGAGCCACTACCTCGGCGCGGTCTACGGCATGGAGCGTATGATGGGCCGCGCGGACACTCCCGTTCGGGCCGTCCTGGATCTCGCCGCGGCGCAATTCGCCGCCCACCTGCCCATCGTGCACGTGCTCACCGTGGTGGGTCGTGACTCAGAGGGGGCGCTGCAGCTCCGGGGACTCTTCGTGGGCGATGACCGGGAGACCTTCACACGTGCTGCCGCCCTGGCGCAGGAAGTCAACGTGCAGCTCCTTGACGAGCCGCTTCGAAAAGTGGTCGTAAACCTGGACCCGCGGGAGTTCAAGAGCACGTGGCTTGGCAACAAGAGCATCTACCGAACCCGGATGGCAATCGCGGACGGCGGGGAGCTGGTGGTCCTGGCGCCCGGGGTGAGGCAGTTCGGAGAGGACCCCGGTATCGACGCTCTCATCAGGAAGTACGGGTATTTCCCCACGCCGCGGATCCTCCGGCTGGTGGCGGAAAACCGGGACCTGCAGGAGAACCTGAGCGTGGCCGCGCATCTCATCCACGGCTCGCCGGAGGACCGGTTCACGGTGACGTACGCGGCGGCCGGCCTCACTCCGCACCAGGTGCAGAAGGCAGGCTTCCAGTGGGGTGACCTTTCGAAGCTGACCGCCCGCTACGATCCCCACGCCATGAAAGAGGGCTGGAACACGCTGGCGGATGGCGAGCGGGTGTGGTTCATCTCCAACCCGGCCACCGGCCTGTGGGCCTCCCGTTCCCGGTTCCGCTGACATCCAAAGGAGCAACCAGATGGATCAGAAAGCTGATTTCGGATTGATCGGCCTTGCCGTCATGGGCCAGAACCTCGTGCTCAACATCAACGATCACGGCTACTCCGTGGCGGTGTTCAACCGCACCGTGACCGTGGTGGACGAGTTCCTCCACAACGCGGCCCGGGGAAGGGCGACGATTGCCGGCCACCACGGCATCCCGGAGTTCGTGGCCGGCCTGAAGAAGCCGCGCAAGGTCATGCTGCTCGTGAAGGCCGGGGATGCGGTGGACCAGACCATCGACCAGCTTCTCCCGCACCTGGAGCCGGGAGACTGCATCATCGACGGCGGCAACTCGCACTTCCCGGATACCATCCGCCGGGCACGATCCCTGAAGCAGAAAGGGATCCTCTTTGTCGGCACCGGCGTCTCCGGGGGGGAAGAGGGGGCCCGGCATGGACCGTCGATCATGCCCGGGGGAGATCCGAAGGCATGGCCGCTGGTGAAGGAAATCCTTCAGTCCATTGCGGCGAAGACGGACGGCATGCCGTGCTGTGACTGGGTGGGGGAGGACGGGGCCGGTCACTACGTGAAGATGGTCCACAACGGGATCGAGTACGGAGACATGCAGCTCATCTGCGAAGCGTACCAGTTCATGAGGGATGGGCTGGGGATGGGCGCCGCGGAGATGCACGACGTCTTTGCCGAGTGGAACGCCGGGGAGCTGGACAGCTATCTCATCCAGATCACGAGCGACATCCTCGCGCACAAGGACGAGGACGGGTCGCCACTGGTGGAGAAGATCCTGGACACCGCGGGCCAGAAGGGCACGGGCAAGTGGACCAGCGTGTCCGCGCTGGACCTGGGAATGCCCGTCACGTTGATCGGGGAAGCGGTCTTTGCCCGGTGCCTTTCCGCCATGAAGGATGACCGGGTGAAGGCGTCCGGGATCCTCGCGGGGCCGTCCGCGCGCATCCCGGGGGACCGACGCGCCCTGATTGAGGACCTGCGCCAGGGCCTGCTCGCCTCCAAGATCGTCTCCTACGCCCAGGGCTACATGCTGCTGCGGGAAGCGGCGTCCGAGTACAAGTGGAACCTGAACTACGGCGGTATCGCGCTGATGTGGCGCGGAGGCTGCATCATCCGAAGCGCGTTTCTCGGCCGGATCAAGGAGGCATTCGACCGCAACCCGGGGCTTGCCAACCTCCTGCTGGATCCCTACTTCCTCACGGTCATGGAGCGCTGCCAGGAGCCGTGGCGACGGACCGTCGCCGCCGCCTTCCAGCACGGGATCCCCGTGCCGGTGTTCTCTACCGCGCTCAGCTTCTTCGACGGGTATCGCACGGCGCGCCTTCCGGCCAACCTGCTGCAGGCCCAGCGTGACTACTTCGGCGCCCACACCTACGAGAGGCTGGACTCCCCGCGCGGGAAGTTCTTCCACACGAACTGGACCGGCCAGGGAGGCGACGTGTCGTCCCGGACATACAACGCGTAGCCAGGGAAGGCGAGGCGGAGCGAGTGCAGGGAGGCACGGGAGCGAGGCCGTAGCCAGGCGTTGCCCCGGGAGACGCGGGTCGCGTAACTTATTGCTGTGAAGCTTCCTGTCTCCCTCGTGGCCCTTGTGCCCGTACTCGCGCTTGCCTCGTGTGCGACCACCTACCAGCCACTCGGGGCCACCGGCGGCTACGAGGACTACCAGACCGCCGGGGACAAGTACGAGATCTACTTCCACGCCAACGGGTACACGGCGCCGCGCACGGTCTACCAGTTCTTCCTCATGCGCGCCGCGGAAATCGCGCAGCAGAACAACTACCCTTCCTTCTACGTTCTGCAGGCCG
The DNA here is from genome assembly GCA_035686185.1 of Spirochaetia bacterium. Classification (GTDB taxonomy): domain Bacteria; phylum Spirochaetota; class Spirochaetia; order SZUA-6; family Fen-1364; genus Fen-1364. The sequence goes on from DASRZR010000196.1 coordinate 12,398, forward strand.
AAGACTGGGGCTCGAATGAAACCGTGGTCACCCCGGGCCGTGTCCGCCGGGTGGAATACGTGAACGTGTATCGCTCGTATTCGCGTTCCCGCTACGGCAACACGGGGTTCCTGGACACGGACACGGTGGTCGTCACCGAGCCTCCTCGCGTCTACCACTTCTACACCCCCGGGTTCCACGGCCTGATCCAGCTCGTGAAGGAGCCGATCAAGGACAAGCCGGCGCCTTTTGACGCGCAGAAGGTCTACGACGACGGAATGGCGATGAAGGACGAGATCGACTCCTACAACCGGCAGGTCGCTATCGCCGGAGGCGTGGCGGCCGGCCTGGTCATCCTCGGGAGCGTGTTCCTGTACTAGACGCACTCGCGGGGACATTGACCCCACGCGGATAATCCCCCATATTCGCGCATGTTTTCCTGGAACCGCCTCCCGCGCGGGGTCAAGGCGATCTTTTTCTGCCAGATCGTCAACCGCATGGGCGATTTCGTCTTCCCATTCCTTACGCTCCTCAT
>DASRZR010000197.1:0-6489 GCA_035686185.1 Spirochaetia bacterium
GCCGGGGCCCCCCACCAGCGCCTCCCGCACCGCGGCCGGCTCCGAGCGGATCAGGCTCTGGTATTCCTCGTTGGACATCTCATCAATTCGGCGTCGGAGCTCGTCACCGCCGTCCCGCTGGAACGCGGCGCGCAGCCGGGAGCCGTACTTCGCCTCGATGACGTTCCAGCCGTTGTCCGCGAACAGCGCCTCCAGCCGGGCGGCGCGCACGCCGGGGACCACCCGGTCCAGGCTCTGGCGGTTCACGTCGATGATCCACAGGGAGCTGGAAAGATCGTGGAGCGATTCGTCGATGACCGCTTCCCAGACGTTCCCCTCGTCCAGCTCCGCGTCCCCGCTCACCGCGATGAACCGGCCGGCCGTCGTGGAGCCGAAGTGCGCCCGGGCATAGCGCTCCACCAGCGCCGCAAAGGACGGGGCCACGGCCCCCAGGCCCACGGAGCCGGTGGAGAAGTCCACCGCGTCCCGGTCCTTCGTGCGGCTGGGGTAGGCCTGCAGGCCGCCGTACTGGCGAAGCGTGGTGAGGCTCTCCCGCGGCAGGACGCCGAGGAGGTACATGGCCGCGTGCATCACGGGGGATGCGTGCGGCTTGACCGCGATGCGGTCAGTTTCCTTCATGAAGCTGAAGTACAGCGCCGTGAGGATGCTCACCGCGGAGGCGCAGGAGGCGGGGTGCCCGCCGATCTTGCCCTTCTCCGGGTTGGGCCGCTCGTGGTTGGCGTGGTGGATGATGGACAGGGACAGCCACAGCAGCCGGTCCTGGATGCGCTCCAGGGTGGAGAGGGTGCGGGCGCGGCTGGCTTCCGCCGTATCGAGGCGAGCGCTGTCCGTCATCGCCGCAAGAACCCTAGAAGGAGCTGTCCTCGGTGTAATGCTCCAGCATCATCTGAGCGCGCCTGTCATCCGGGTTCAGCTCCACGGCGCGTCGGAAGCAGCGCACGGCGTCGAAGTTGCGGTACAGCCCCGCGTAGGCCTCTCCCAGGAGGAAGTGGGCTTCCGCGAAGTCCGGGCTGGTCTTCACGAGCTCTTCCAGCAGCTCCAGCGCCTTGGCGTGCTCGTTGCGCTTCATGTGCAGCTGGGCCAGGAAGTAGTTGGCCAGGAGGGACTCGGGGGACTCCTTCCGCAGGACGGAAAATGCCTCCTGGGCCAGCTCGTCGTGGCCCATGAAGTTGTTGATCAGTCCCATCCAGTAGTAGGACATCATGTGCGTGCCGCAGTCGGCCTCCACGTTCTTCTGGAACGCCGTGCGCGCCTCGCGGAGCTTCCCCATGCGCACGTAGCAGACGCCCAGCTTGTACCACGCCTGGCACATCGCCGGGGCGAGCTGCAGGGCCCGCTCGTAGTGCTGCGCTGATTCTGCCAGCGAGCCCTGGGAGTAGAGGAGGTTTCCGATCAGCACGTGCAGGGAGGCGTCGTTCGGGTTCTTCTCCAGCAGCTCGCCAAGGGTTGCCAGGGACTTCTCGCGGTCTCCCGCCATGTACGTCCGCATCCCCGAGATGAACTCCGGGCCCGAATGAAACGATTCCATGATCCGCCTCCTTGTACGATGCGCCGCGTTCGCTGCGGGGAAACCGTGAGCCGCCCGCCGGCGGCTGGCCGCCGGCAGACTATCACCTCAGGCTCCCGTGGGTCAAAGGCCCCCGGTGTGGAGCGAGCCGATGAAGCTGATGAGCGGGGAGGGGAACACCCCGAGGGCAATCACCAGGACGGTGAGCGCGATGAGCGCGGCGGCCGCCAGGACAGGGATACGGGCCGCCCCGGCTCCCGCGGCGGCCGTGACGGCGGCTCCTTGCGCGTTTGCCGCTGCGTTTCCCGCCGCCGCCGCGTGACCGGCGGCGCCGTGACCGGCAAAGCCCCGGAACATCGCGGAAACGATCTTCAGGTAGTAGAAGATCGAGATCGTGGTGTTCACCGCCAGGATGACGGCGAGGATCCACAACTGGGCGCCCGCGCCGGCGCGCAGGATGAGGAACTTCCCTATGAAGCCCGCCGTGAGCGGAAGGCCAGCCAGGGACAGCAGCATGGAGGTGAAGCCCGCGGCCAGCCAGGGCCGGCGGGCCGCCAGCCCCTCGTAGTGGGAAAGGTCGTCCGCGTCCGCCTCCGGGCCGGACAGCTCCGTGATCGCGGCGAACGCGCCCAGCGTCGTCACGAAGTAGGCCACCAGGTAGAAGCTCACGGCCCGGAGCGCCTCCACCCCGCCGGCCAGGAAGGCCACGAGGATGTACCCGAGGTGCGCGATGGAGGAGAAGGCGAGGATGCGCTTCACGTTGCGTTCCCGCAGCGCGAGGATGTTGCCGGCGAACATGGAAAGGCCGGCAATCACCGCAAAGACCCATGGGAACGCCGCGGCCGCGGCAACGGCCCCTTCTCCCACCAGGCCGTTGATCCCGCCCGTCCCCACGAGCGCCGGCGCAAAAGCCCGGACCATCACCACGACCATCGCCCCCTTGGAGACGGTGGCAATGAAACCCGTGACGGGCGCCGGGGCCCCGTCGTAGACATCCGGAGTCCACAGGTGGAACGGCACCACGGCGAGCTTGAAGCCGATCCCCACGAGCATCATGCCGAGCCCCACGGGCGCCAGCGGCCCCTGGCCGGCCGCGGCGAGCTGGGCCAGGCTCATGGTCCCGGTGTCCGCGTAGAACAGCGCCATGCCGAACAGGAGGAAGGCGGAGGAGGCGCCGGCGATCACCAGGTACTTGATGGCCGCCTCGGTCCCGCGGCCGCTTTCCCGGCGCCACCCGATGAGCGCGTACAGGGACACGCTCATCAGCTCCAGGCCCAGGAAGAACGACGCGAAGGCCGCGGAGGCCGCCAGGACGCAGGCGCCCAGCGCGGACAGGAGGAACAGGAAGAAGAAGTCCCCGCCCTCACCTCGGCGGGAGCGCAGGGCCGCCCACGAGCTGATGGCGGCAAAGAACGTGGCCCCCAGGATCAGCAGGAAGCCGAACAACACGAAGCTGTCAAAGGAGAGAATCCCCGCCACCGTGTACGGGCCCTGGGCCATGAGGACCGCCGAGGCAGCCAGGGAGACTCCCAGCGTGACGAGCGTCAGCACGAAGGAGGCCAGGAGGTTGCGGGTGAACGCGGCGGCGGCCAGGACGAGCAGGGCGCCAACCGCCAGGACGATCAGGGGCAGGGCCCCCAGGAAGTCGGCGGCGCTCACGCGGCACCTCCTGCCGCGATGGCGGCGAGCACTCCGCTCACCGACTGCTCCACCATGTGGAGGATCGGGGCGGGATACAGACCGAAGAGCACCAGGAGGGCGATGGCGAGGAACAACGTGCCCGTCTCCCGGGCATCCAGGTCCGTGAGCGTCCATTTCTCGCGGGGGGCGCCGTGGAACGCCATCTGGAAGAGCCGCAGCGCGTAGATCGTGGCGATCACCAGGCCGATGCCGGCCGCCACCGTGGCCACGGGGCTGACGGACCACGTTCCCACCAGCACGAGGAACTCCGACACGAAGTTGACGAGACCGGGCAGGCCCACCAGCGCCATGGCGAGCACCAGCGCCGCGGCGCCCATGCGCGGCGCCTGCGCCCACAGCCCGCCCATGCGGTCCAGCTCGCGGGTGTGGATCCGGTCCTGCAGGGTTCCGACGAGCATGAACAGCGCCCCGGTGCTGATGCCGTGGCTCACCATCTGCAGGACGGCACCCGAGAGCGCCTGCGGCGTGAACGCGTAGACGCCCATCAGGACGAACCCGAGGTGGCTCACGCTCGTGTAGGCCACCACGCGTTTCATGTCCTTCTGGCTGAAGGCCATGATGCCCCCGTAGACGATGCCGGCCGCGGCCATCGTGAGCGCCACCGGGGCGAAGGCGCGGGAGGCGGCGGGGAACAGCGGGACGGCGAACCGTATCAGGCCGTACCCGCCGGTCTTCAGCAGGAGGCCGGCCAGGATGACGCTGCCCGCGGTGGGCGCCTCCGTGTGGGCGTCCGGAAGCCAGGTATGCAGCGGGAAGGCCGGCAGCTTCACGGCAAAGGCGGCGAAGAATCCCAGCATCAGGAGCATCCCCACCACCGGGGAAACCGCCGTGCCCGCGAGGTCCGCCAGCGCGAACGACCACGTGCCGGACGCCATGGCATGCAGCACCGCCAGCGCGATGATGGACACCAGCATCAACAGCCCGCCGACCTGCGTGAACAGGAAGAACTTCACCGCGGCGTAGTGGCGGTTCTCGTGCCCCCAGATGTCGATGAGGAAGTACATCGGCACGAGCATCAGCTCCCAGAAGAACACGAACAGGAACAGGTCCGTGGCCAGGAACACGCCGTTGATGCCGGCCAGCACCAGCCCCAGGTTCATGTGGAAGAACGGGACGCGGTCCGTGATCCCCGTCCAGGAGGACAGCACCGCCATGGCGCCCAGGAGCCCGGTAAGGGCCAGCATGGTCAGGCTCAGGCCATCCATCCCCAGGGAGAAGCTGATCCCCAGTGCGGGGATCCACGGTACGTGAAGCTCCGCCATCCAGCGCGGCACGGCGGAGCCGGCGGCAGCGGCGCCGTTTCCACCCGCGGCCGTGAGCCCCAGGCCGATCACCCCCGTGGCGTCCAGCCACAGCACGCCGGCCAGCGCGAGGGTGAAGAGGTTCGCGGCGAGCACCAGCCATCGCGAGACCAGCGCCTGCCGGCGTCCCAGCCACCAGCTTGCCAGCCCCAGCACGAGCGGGACGAGCACGAACAGCGCCAGGGAGAAATCACTTCGCATCGCCGTCATACGAGCACCACCGCGGCAACGATCAGCACCGCGCCCGCCGCCAGGCCGGCCGCGTACCAGCGAACCTTCCCGTTCTGGGTCCAGCGGAACCCGCGGGAGAGGGCCAGGAAGAGCCCGCCGATGCCCCGCGCCAGCCAGTCCACCACGTCGCGCACGTTGATGCGCGAGATCCACACGAACGGCCGCACGAACAGGCGGTCATACAGCCAGTCGAAGCCCCACCCGACCTGAAGGAAGCGCGGCACGCCGGTGAGCTTCAGGGCCGGCGCGGCCACGCGGCTCCTGCGGTACACCAGCCACGCCACCGGGATGCCCAGGAGGGAGGCAGCCTCCGACGTGACCTGGAGGATCCATTCCGTCCGTGCCGGCATCTCTCCCGGGGAAGGGGGGAGGACCGTGTTGAGGAAGCCCAGGATGTACGGGGATCCGCCCAGGTCGTGGGGAAGGGCCAGGAACCCCCCGCCGAGGCACAGCACGGCAAGGATGCCCAGCGGGATCCCCATGACAGCCCCCGCCTGACTTCCGTCCTTGCCGGCCGCGTGCCCATGGCCGTGCACTTCGGCCCTCGGCGGTCCGGCGAACACGATGAACACCAGTCGGAAGATGTACACGGAAGTCACGAACACCCCGGCCAGACCGAGCGCCCAGAAGATGCGCCCGGCGCCACCGGACTGCCATGCCAGCGCCAGGATGAGGTCCTTGCTGGCAAACCCCGAGGTGGTGGGCGGCAAGGCCGTGAGCGCCAGGGAGGCGATGAGGAACATCCAGAACGTGAACGGAGTCTTCTTTGCAAGGCCGCCCATGGCAAAGATGTCATGCTCGTGGTTCACCGCCAGGATCACCACGCCGGCCCCGAGGAAGAGCAGGGACTTGAAGAACGCGTGGGTGACGAGGTGGAAGATCGCGCCCGACCAGGCGCCGATCCCCAGCGCCATGAACATGTACCCGAGCTGGCTCATGGTGGAGTAGGCCAGCACGCGCTTGATGTTCCGCTGGGTAAGCGCCGTCAGGCCCGCCACGAGGACGCCCGCCGCGCCGATGATCCCCACGGCGAGCTGGACATCCGGGGCCAGCGTGAACAGCGCGTTCGTGCGGGCAATCAGGTACACGCCGGCGGTGACCATCGTGGCCGCGTGGATCAGCGCGCTGACGGGAGAAGGGCCCGCCATGGCGTCCGGCAGCCACGTGTGAAGCGGAAGCTGGGCGGACTTGCCCACCGCGCCGCCCAGGAGCAGCGCCGCCACCCAGGCGGCCAGCGCCGACCCGACGGGCCACGCGGCGGCCGCCTTCTGCGCGATCTCCTTCACCTCCAGCGTCCCGAGGTTCGTGGCGATGAGAAACAGCGCGATGGCCAGCGACACGTCACCGATACGCGTGACGATGAACGCCTTGCGCGCGGATACGGCGTTCTCCGGGTCCTTGTACCAGAACCCGATGAGCAGGAAGCTGCACAGGCCCACGCCTTCCCACCCCAGGTACAGGAGCAGGAGGTTGCTGGCCATGACGAGCACCAGCATGGACCCCACGAACAGGTTCATGTAGGCGAAGAACCGGCTGTAGCCTTCCTCTTCCATCAGCATGAACCGCGTGGAGTACAGGTGGATGAGGAACCCGATGCCCGTGACCACCAGCATCATCACGATGCCCAGAGCGTCGATCGTGAAGGAAAGGGCGGGGGAGAACGATCCAGCCGTGATCCACTGCCACACCACGAACGTGACGGAGGCCCCCGGAGGCGGGGAGGTCATGAACGTGAGCGCCGCCGCGGCC
>DASRZR010000198.1:0-2363 GCA_035686185.1 Spirochaetia bacterium
CGTTCAGCGCGCTGGACGCTTTCACCCGGATGCAGCTCCAGGACCTGCTGCTGGGAATCCACGCGGAGACGCGGGCCACGCTGGTCCTGGTCACGCACGATATCGACGAGGCGCTGTACCTCTGTGACCGCGTGCTGGTCCTGCGGGGTCAGCCCGGGGTGCTGGCGCGGGAGCTCGCCGTCGGCCCGTCCCGGCCAAGGCAGCGGGGGGACGCGGAGCTGGGCCGATTGAAGGACCGCATCCTGGAGGTCCTGGACCTGCGCTCGCCGCAGGCGGCCCAGCCGGAGTATTCACTATAGGGAGCCGGCGGGGGCCGTGACCGGGGACCGTGACCGGGGCCGTGCGGGCCGCGGGAGTCCGGCCGCCGTGGGGAGGAAGTGTGGCGGAAGATCGATCGTTCGGTTTCGAGACGAGGATGGTGCACGCCGGGCATATCCCGGACTCCGCGGTGGGGGCGCGGGCGGTCCCGATCTACCAGACCACCTCGTACGTGTTCTACGACACCGACCACGCCGCCGACCTCTTCGATTTGAGACAGTACGGGCACATCTACTCCCGCATCAGCAATCCCACCGTCTCCGTCCTGGAAGAGCGCGTGGCGTCTCTTGAAGGGGCAACGGGCGCGGTGGCCGCCGCCAGCGGCATGGCGGCGCAGCTCGCCATTTTCCTGACGCTGCTCGAGCCGGGGGACGAGCTGGTCTCCTCCTCACACCTCTACGGGGGGACTGTCACGCAGTTCACGTTCACGCTGAAGAAGGTGGGCATCAAGGTGACGTTCGTCCCCCCGCACGACTTCGATGGCTGGGAGCGCGCCATCACGCCCAGGACCCGCGCCCTGTACGGGGAGACGATCGGCAACCCGCAGGGGAGCATCCTGGACATCGAGCGGTTGGCCCGGCTGGGCAAGGGCAGGGGGATCCCGCTCATCGTGGACAATACCGTGGCGAGCCCCGCGCTGTGCCGCCCGATCGAGTTCGGGGCTTCCATCGTGGTGCACTCCGCCACCAAGTACCTCGGCGGGCACGGCAACTCCCTGGGCGGCCTGCTCATGGACTCGGGGTCCTTCGACTTCGGGCGCTTCCCCACGCTGGTCGAACCGTCCGCCCAGTACCACGACCTCCGATTCTGGGACACCTTTGGTCACTATGCCTTCCTCATGAAGGCGCGAGCGGTGACCATGCGGGACACCGGCGCATGCCTGTCCCCGCACAACGCGTTCCTGCTGCTGCAAGGCGTGGAAACGCTTTCGCTCAGGATGGAGCGCCACGCCCACAACGCGCTGGGCGTGGCGCGCTTCCTGAAAGACAGGAAAGAGGTGCAGTGGGTTTCCTACGCCGGGCTGCCGGATCACCCCGACCACGCGCTGGCGGCCCGGTACCTGCCCAAGGGGCCCAGCGCGGTGCTCTCGTTCGGCCTGGCGCATCGCGCGGGAGAGGACGTGCGGGTCACGGGTCGACGCTTCATTGAGAACCTGCGGCTGTGGAGCCACCTGGCAAACATCGGTGACGTGAGGAGCCTCGTCATTCACCCGGCCTCCACCACGCACCGCCAGCTCACGGACGAGGAGCTGCGCGCTTCCGGCGTGGGGCCGGAGCTGATCCGTCTCTCCGTGGGGATCGAGAACCTGGAGGATCTGCTATGGGACCTGGACCAGGCATTTCATGCGCTGTCCGACTGAACTCCGCGCTGACCGAGGAGCAGAAGCGGCTCTTCCAGGACCGGACCGGCATTGAGCGAATCCTGGACGAGCACCGCGTGGTGGCCATCGTGGGGTGCTCCACGGACCCGCGCAAGGCCAGCAGCTTCGTGGCCGGCTACCTGCTGAACGAAGGCTACACGGTGGTGCCGGTGAACCCCACCGCGAAAACCATCCTCGGCCAGAAGGTCTACGCGCGCCTGGCGGATATCCCGTTCGCCGTGGACGTGGTGGACGTCTTCCGCCCCGCCTCAGAGTGCGACGAGCTGGCAACGCAGGCCATCGCCATTGGCGCGAAAGCGTTCTGGCAGCAGCTTCGGATCACCAACCTCGAGGCGGCGGAGCGCGCGCGGGCCGCGGGGCTCATCAGCGTGGTGGACCTGTGCATGAAGATGGAGCACGGGCGCTACCATGGCGGGCTTCACGAGGCCGGGATGAACACGGAGATCCTCTCCGCGAGGCGCGTGCACCGTCGCTATTGATCGGCGGGGCGCTCGGCCCCCGCGCGCCGAGCCGCGTGGCGCCTGCAATGACTACATTTGCAGCCGGGAGGCCGCCGCATGGACGTCCAGAAGAGAATCGCCCTGGTTGCGCACGACAACTGCAAGAAGGACATGGTGGAATGGGTGGAGTGGAACTGGAGCCTGCTCCTGGACCACCAGCTCAT
>DASRZR010000199.1:0-6126 GCA_035686185.1 Spirochaetia bacterium
TCACCTCCAGCCCCCCGTCCGAGATCCAGCGGTCGGCCCTGCCCCGGCCGGTGAGCCGTTCGTAGCGCGCCAGGTGGCTCTTCACCCGGGCCACGAGCTCCGCGGGGCTGAACGGCTTCACCACGTAGTCATCCGCCCCGAGCCCCAGGCCGCGGATCTTGTCCCCGTCCTCCCGGCGCGCGGAAAGGATCAGCACGGGGACGTCCTGCTCCGCGCGCAGCCGGCGGCACACCTCGAAGCCGTCCATGCCGGGCAGCATGAGGTCCAGCAGCACGAGGTCGAACCCGCCGGCCAGCGCCGCCTCCAGCCCTGACGGTCCGTCCCCGCGCCACTCCACCTGGAAACCGTCCGCCCCGAGGTAGTCGCCGAGGAGGGAGGCGAGCGCCTTCTCATCCTCGACGATCAGGATTCTCTTGTCCATTCTCCGACGCCTCTTCGAACGCCAGGACCACTTCCAGTCCGCCGGCGGGTCCGGGCCCGGCCCGGACAGAGCCGCCCTGCCCTTCCATGATCCGACGGACAATGGAGAGCCCCAGGCCGGCACCCGACTTGCCGTCGCGCCGCGCCCGCGAGCGGTCCGCGCGGAAAAAGGGCTCGAAGATCCGCAGAAGGTCCTCCTCAGACACCCCGACGCCGTCGTCAGACACGGCAAGCTCGATGGAGGCGCCCGTGCCGCCAGCATGGCGCGCGCCTCGGGCCGCGACGGTCCCGCGCGAAATCTTCCACCGCATGGCAACCTGCGGCTTGCCGCCATGGGCCAGCGCGTTCTCCACGAGGTTTGTCATGACCCGCCGCGTGAGCTCGGGGTCGGCCTGGATCCGCCAGCCGCCCGGGGCCGTGCCCGATCCGCGCCCCGCGCCCCGGCCATCGCCGTCCTCATCGCCCTCGATGCGGATGGAGACCGCCGGAAACATTCCCGCAAAGGAATCCCGCAGGCCGCGGAGGTAAGGGACCATGTCCACGCTGACCCGGCGCGGCCTCACCCCCTCGAGATCCATCGTGGAGTAGGAGAACAGCATCTCGATGAGCGTTTCCAATTCCCCGGCGCGCTCCAGGATCGTCTCCAGGTACCGCGCGCGCATCTGGGGCGTGGAGGCGACGCCGTCCCGGAGCCCCTCCGCGTACCCGCGGATCAGGTTGATCGGGGTTCGCAGGTCGTGGGACACGTGGGCGATCAGCTCCCGGCGGGATGCCTCCTCGGCAACCTGTCGCGTCACGGCGGCCTGGAGCTTTTCCCGCATGGTCTCGAACGCCGCCGTCACCTGGCCGAACTCGTCCGGCCCGCCGGGCGCAAGCCGGGAACCGAGGTCCCCCTCGCCAATGCGCCGGGCCGCGTCACGAAGACGGGCCAGCGGCGAGATCACGCTGGACGACACCCACCAGCCGAGCAGGCCGTTGCAGGCAGCCAGGACCGCGAGGAAGCCGGCAAACCACAACGATCCGCGGACCGGCGGGCCATAGGGCGTCCCGGGGTAGACCAGCAGCGTGCCGGCGCTTCCGTCGGGGAACGTGAAGTCCCACGCGAGGTTGGGGGCAGCGGGGGAGAAGCCCTGCGGCCGCGGCGAGACGGCGGCACGCCACATGCCCGCGCCGCTGGAACGGTAGAACTCCCTTCCGTTTCGAAGGATCGCCCAGGCTCCCGTGAAGCCCGCTCCGAGCTCGTGGTCCAGCGCGGCGACCTTCCGCGGGTCCGAGAGCAGGCCTGGGTCCGCCGTGATCCGCCGGTTCAGCTCGGCGAGCAGGCCGCGGGGCAGCGGGTTGCCGGCGTACAGCCCGGCGCCCAGTCGTCGGACGGCTCCGTAGGCGCCGCCCATCAGGACGATCGGAACGACCAGCATGAGCAGGAGGGCAATCCGGACGCGGCGACGGATCTGCATCTGCCTCATTTTCCGGGAAACCGGCACGGCTGTCAAAGCTCGCGCCCCGACAGCCGTCCGGCATTCCGGGTCCCGGCGCTAGGACTGCAGCGCGTCCCGGATCCTTCGAAGCTGCTCCTCCGTGATCTCGCCGGCGGCGAAGCGCCGGGCGGCGACCTGCACGGCCTCGTCCGTGGAGCGACGGCCGCGGACGGCCCCCACGATGCGGGCAATCAGCAGGACCACGAACGCGAGCCCCAGGAGCCGAAACGCGAAGAAACCCGCGACAAACCACACCATACCTTCCTCACTTCCTCAGCGCGTCGCGGAGGCTTCGAAACTGCTCCTCGGTGATCTGCCCCTCCGCAAACCTGCGCCGAAGGATCTCTTCTGCGCCCGGCTCGCCAGGCAGCGCGTGCAACGATCCGGCCCGGGGAGCGCCCCCGAGGCGCACCGCCAGCACCACCACGAGCACGACCAGCGCCGCCACCAGGAGCCCGCCGCCAAAGAACCGTGGACCGTGGAAGAGTCCCCACGCATGCGGAGCCCCGTGCCAGGGCCCCGGCCCGGGACCGAACCCGCGGCCGGCCCACGGCCCGTAGATTCCCGGGTCCGACGCCGTCGCGCCCTGTCCCCACGGAAACGTGGCGGCAAGCACACCGCCCAGCCCGACCATGAGGACTCCCACCACCACGAGCGCCCAGGTGAGCGCCCGCAATCTCGATTTACCCATGTCCACCTCCTGTGGATGCTTTCATGATAGAGACCCGGGGTTGCCGGGCCATTAACGGCCGATTGCGCAAAGGTTAATTCCGAAGCCGGCCGGGCGCCGGCGCGCAAGAGTATCTTAAGAATTGCTCAATACGCGTGAAAACGCGGGAAGCTACAATTCGGGAAGCTCAGACGCGCAACAGGAGGAAGACATGCGCACTGCTGTTCTTGTTTCCCTTTTCGCCGCCATTGGCGCGGCGGTCTTTGCGGCGCCCGGCATGGGGCCAGGCCTCGGTGGGGACCGGGAGTCACGGGTCCTCAACAGCGAGATCACCGCCATCCTGGATCAGAACGCGCAGACCACGCTCGGCTCCATGACGGTCGGAGACCTGGAGAAGCTGGAGGGCCAGATCTCCGTCGCCATTCAGAAGGAAGAATACGTGCGAAGGACGGCGGCCGCCTCCTTCTTCCTGCCGGGCCTCGGACAGTTTCGCACCGGAGACACCACGAACGGGGCGCTCTTCCTGGCCGGTGACCTTGCCGTGGCGGCCGGTGCCCTGCTGGGGACTTATTTCCTGCTTCCCTCCAACGTCCAGTTCTCGTCCCTCAACTACCTGAACACGCCGCTTTCTTCCATCCGTTCCACCTGGGAATCGAATACGCTGACCGACTACGCGCCCAGCATCGCGATGGCCGTGGGCGGCATGGCGGTGGAGATGGTCCTGCGGTGGGCCGCGTCACGGAATGCGGCATCGGACGCCAGGGAGGCCGTGGCCAGCGGAAAGGTCACGTTCCAGCCTGAGCTGTTTCCACTCTTCGGCCCCGTGGGGCCGGACGGCAGAATGGGGATGGGGATGGGCTTCGGCCTGCGGTGGAGGTAGCCGTCCGGCGCGGCCCGGGCACTGGCTGACGATGAGCCCGGGCCGCCCTCCTACCCCACCGCGTCCCCTGCCCGGGGCGCGACGATCTCTCCGTTCTCGTCCATTTCCCGGATGACAGACACGATCCGGGATTGCGCCTTCTCCACGTCGCTCAGGCGCACGCGGCCCATTTCCTCGAAACGACGTCGCAGCATCTGCACGTCCCCGGCAGGAACGTGCTTCCACAGCAAGGCCTGCACGGGCTCGGGAGCGGCCTTCATGGCCCGCAACACGTCGTCCGTGTCCAGCCTCTGCAGCACGCGCGCAACGGACGGCGCGTCCAGCGCCAGGATGTCCTCGAACACGAACATGCTGCGTTTCACTTCCTCCGCCAGCTTCGGGTCACGGGTTTCCAGGGCCTCGACGACGTTCTTCTCCGTCGAGCGGTCCGCCACGCTCAGGATTTCCACCAGGCTTTCCACGCCGCCGGCCGTCACGAAGTCGTCAGAGGAGATCACGGCCAGCTTGTGCTCCAGGACCCGCTCGACCTCGCGGACCACCTCCGGGGAAGTCTGGCCCAGGGAAGCGATCCGGCGGGCCACGTCCGGTTGCGCGTCGCGGGGCAGTCCGCCCAGGACGGCTGACGCGCGCTGCGGCTCCAGGTAGGAAAGCACGAGCGCGATGAGCTGGGGGTGCTCCTGCTGGAGGAGGCTGCGGAAATGCACGGGGTCCGCGCGGCGGACGAACGAGAACGGCCGCAGCCGCTCCGCACCCGCATCCGCTGCCCGCGCCTCGGGCGGGGAGAAGGCCAGCTCGTCCGCCAGGGCGCTCTGCTTGCGCTTCAGTTCCTCCACGCCGCCTTTCAGCTCCGCGAGCCGGGCGTCCATCCGCGAGGCCACCCCGTCAATGGCGGCGTGGATGGCGTCTTGCAGATCCGCCGCGCCCTCCTTCCTTTCCAGCGGCTGCGGCTCGGCGGGCACCGAGCCGCGGGGCGGATCCACGACGCCATACACAAGGGGTCGCCACCGTCCGCCCGGCCGGGCCTTGAGACGGAACAGCGAGCTTCCGCCCATGCGCAGGTACGCGTCCTGCGGGCCCGCCGCGTGCAGCGGGACGCGAGATCCCTTCCGAAGCGCCCCGATCTCCCGGAGAGAGAGCCGCACGCCCGGCACGCAGATTTCCGCCGGGATCCCCAGGTCGCTCATGTGATCGAGGAGCACGCGCCGGGCCTCCCGGCGCATCCCGCGCCGGAACGAGGAGTAGATGAACTGCGCGGACAGCCGGGGAACGAGCGGTTCGATCGTGAGGTAGGGAAGGCAGAGGTTCATCATCCCCTCCACCTCCCCGACTCGCGTGTGCAGCGTGACCAGGACGATCATCTCACTCGGAGGCACGATCTGCGCGAACTGGGGATTGGTCTCGATCTGCGCCAGTCGGGGCCGCAGGTCGATCATCGAGGCCCACGCCTCCCTCAGGTTGCCCAGGAGCCGGACCACGAGCCCTTCCATGACGGATGACTCGATGTCCGTGATCTCCCGGCGGAGGCCCGATGCGGCGCCGTCGCCGCCGAACAGGCGATCCAGCATGGCAAAGGCTACCGAAGGGTCGATCTCCAGGACCGCCGCGCCCTTCAACGGCTCCATGGCGATCACCGCAAGCGTACAGGGATTCGGGATGGAGCGGATGAACTCCTCGTAGGTGAGCTGGTCCACGGACGCCACGTGCACGTGAACGAGGCATCGAAGCTGGGAGGACAGCGCCGTCGTACTCTGCCGAGCAAACGTCTCGTGAAGGATTGCCACGGTGCGGATCTGGTCCTTGGAGAACTTGTCCGGCTTGCGAAAGTCGTACGTCTTGATTCGGCGCGGGGCCGGTTCCGCGGGAACGGGCTCTCCCGTCATACGCCGGGCCCCTTCTCCAGGAGCTGGGTGACGCGGATACCGAAGCTCTCGTCGATCACGACCACCTCCCCGCGGGCGATGACCTCTCCGGCCGCCACGAGGTCCACCGGCTCCCCGGCCAGCCGGTCCAGCTCGATGATCGTTCCTTCCCCGATCTCCGCGAGCTGATGGAGGGTCTGCCGCGTCCCTCCCAGCACTACCTGGAGCGGGACCATCACGTCGCGCACGTAACCGAGCTTCATGTCGCTCCTCCTTCCCCGGCCGGCTCCCCCGAGCGGCTCGAAGCCGGGTCGTTCATCTCCGTGACCTTGAAGAACCACTTCCCTCCACGGCGCACGACCCGGCCCCGGGCCACGCACTGTCCGCCGATCTCCAGCTCACACGTCCCACGCTCTGCCGGCGGCAGCGTGCCGTCCGTGGCGATGCGGCTGGCATCCTCCGGAGTCAGCGTGGTCCGGTCCAGGACAACGAGGACCGGCAGGGTGATGCGCGAAGCGAGAGGGGACTCCTGCAGGAAACTCTTCAGGCTTCTCATGGGGCTCTCCTGTACATCATGATCGCGCTGGCGGGCGGCGGAGTCTGACACGGGGCAAGGCGCAACCTGTACGATTCTTACCTCTGGGAGTGTTTGCGGAACTCCCGGGGGCTCATTCCGGTGACACGGCGGAAGCAACGATTGAAGTACGAGACGTTGTTGTACCCGACCCAGAGCGCAATCTCCAGGATGCTCATGCGGGAGCCCTTCAGGAGAAGGCAGCTCTGCTCGACACGGATGCGGTTCAGAAACTCCACGAAATG
>DASRZR010000200.1:0-6169 GCA_035686185.1 Spirochaetia bacterium
CGTCGGTCTCAACGCGGCTGCCCGCCGACGGCAGGCCCTCGCTGTAGGTGATGAAGGAGAACCCGGCCGCGGAGAGAGCCGTGGCGAGGTTGGGGCCGGACAGGTCGTGGGCGACGTCATCGGTGACACCCATGGTGGAACCGGCGAACAGCGCGAAGTAGTTCGGCTGGCTGGGATGGACGATGCCGTACATCGCGGCGAAGGGCACGCCGCCGGCCGCCAGAGAGCCGATGAAGGGGCTTCCCATCACCTGGGAGGCGTCCTTGTTCTCGTCGATGGCAATCACCACGTGGTCATAGCGCGGCGGCGGAGAGGCGGCGTCGAACGAGCACCCGGCGACGATCACGGCCGCCAGTCCCAGGCCGGCAAGACCTCCCCGGCCGAGCGCCCGGATCCCTTTCCCTGTCACTGGAAACTCCGCCCCCGATCATATAGCCTCGATACGGATAAGGAAAGGGAGGTCGGTCATGTCAGTACGAGTGTTCCCGCCGGATGACACCTGCGCCTTCTCGGGAGCCCGCGGAGTCCGATAGCGACCGTGCCATCGATTCCTCCTCGGGCCCATGTGCCTGCGCATCATTCGGAGGAATCTCCCGTTGACCCAGGAAGCTTTCCACTGCATCAACTGCAATGAGCTGGTGATCGGACTGGACTCCGGCACCCGCCAGAGGAACCACTGTCCTCGCTGCCTGTGGAGCCGCCACGTCGACTTCCAGGCGGGGGACCGCCGCTCGGTCTGCCAGGGCCGCATGGAGCCTATCGCCGTGTGGGTGAAGGCCGGCGGTGAGTGGTCGCTCGTGCACCGCTGCTCGGGATGCGGCGCGCTCCGCGCCAACCGTATCGCCGGCGACGACAACGAGGTGCTGCTGCTGTCCCTCGCGCTGAGGCCGCTGGCCCGTCCGGCGTTTCCGCTGGACCGGCTGCCCGGCCGGTGAGTGTCCCGCCGGCCCCCGGCAGCCGGGGGCCGGCGCCTTCAGGTGATGAGCGCCTTCTCCACCGCGTGCACCACCTCATCGGAGAGCGGCTCTGTCTTCGGCTCGAACCGCGCCACGATGCGGCCCGACCGGTCGGCAAGGAACTTCGCGAAGTTCCACCCGATCTTGCCGGCATGGTCCGGGTTCGTCTCCCGGCCGGTCAGGAACTCGTACAGGGGATGGATATCCTTTCCCTTGACCGAGATCTTGGAGAACAGCGGGAACGTCACGGAGTAGTTCATGCTGCAGAACTCGCGGATCTCCTGGTCCGAGCCGGGCTCCTGCCCGAGGAAGTTGTTCGCCGGGAAACCGAGCACCTGCAAACCCTTGTCCCGGAAGCGGTCGTACAGCGCCTGGAGGCCCTTGTACTGGGGCGTGTTTCCGCACTTGCTTGCCACGTTCACCAGGAGAAGCACGTTCCCCCGGTAGCTCTCCAGGGGCACGTCGTGACCGGTGATGTCCTTCATCGTGAAATCGAGAATGGATCGGGCTGACATGCGTCAAAGATACGCCGTCCGCGGATCGCTTCCAACCGGCGCCGGCTGACACCCCGCGTCAAATCGGGTACACCTTTGCCTCCGGAGGCCTTCATGACGTCCATCGACCTCGCCGGAGAATGGCGACTCGTCCGGCTCGCCACGAACGAATCCTTCCCTGCCGCGGTACCGGGAGACACGCACTCGGCCCTGCTGGCAGCCGGCAGGATCCCGGACCCCTACCAGGCCCTGAACGAGCTGGACGTGCAGTGGGTGGGCCGGGAAGACTGGGCCTACGAGCGCGAGATCGAGGTGGACAGCCACCTGCTTTCGCAGGAGCGCGTGGAGCTGTCCTTCGAGTGCCTGGACACCCTGGCGGAGGTTTTCCTGAACGGCCGGTCCGTGGGCCGGGCCGACAACATGTTCGTGCGCTGGGTCTTCGATGCGCGCCCCTTTCTCGCCCCGGGCCGCAACACGCTGCGGGTGGCGTTCTCTTCCGCGGAGAACGCGGCCGTGGCCGCCGCGGAGCGGCTTCCCTATCCCGTGCCCCACTCCGTGTACCCGGTACAGTCTCCCCACCACAACCTCGTGCGCAAGGCGCAGTGCCACGCCGGCTGGGACTGGGGGCCCTGCCTCATGGTGGCGGGGATCGAGGGGCCCGTCTCGCTGGACGCCTGGTCGGACGCGAGGATCGACTACGTCTACGACGAGCAGCGCCACACCCGCGGCGCCTGCGCGGTGACGGTGTTCGTGGAGTGCCAGGCCGCGCGGCCGGCGGAGCTGGAGCTGCGCGTGGCCGTGGGGGCGGTCCGCGTCCACAAGCGCGTGGCGGTCGTCCCGGGTGCCCAGCGCCTGTCCGCGGAGGTGGTCGTGGAGGACCCCGAGCTGTGGTGGCCCCACGGCATGGGGGAGCCGCGCCTGTATGACCTGGTGGTGGAGCTCGGCTCCCACGCGGTGCGGCGCCGGATCGGGCTTCGCACGCTCCAGCTCGTGACCGAGGAGGACGCGGCCGGCCTTTCCATGAGCTTCCGCGTGAACGGACGGGACGTGTTCTGCAAGGGCGCCAACTGGATCCCCCCGGATGCGCTCCCGCAGCGGGAGTCGATCTCCCGTCTCCGCCACCTGCTGGACAGCGCGTGCCGCGCGAACATGAACATGCTGCGCGTCTGGGGCGGCGGTCGCTACGAGACGGAGGACTTCTACCGCTTGTGCGATGAGAACGGGATCCTGGTGTGGCAGGACATGATGTTCGCCTGCGCGCTGTATCCCGCCAGCCCGGACTTCCTGGCCAGCGTGGAACGCGAGATCCGCCACCAGGTGAAACGCCTGCGCCATCACCCGTGCCTCGCGCTGTGGTGCGGGAACAACGAGGACGTCGGGGCGCTCACGTGGTTCCCCGAGTCGAAGAAAAACCGGGACCGCTACCTGGTAGACTACGACCGGCTGAACGAGGGCGTGATCGGCCGGGTGGTGGACGAGCTGGATCCTACCCGCACGTTCTGGCCGAGCTCCCCCTCGGCCGGTCGGGGGGACTATTCCGACAACTGGCACGATGACCGGCGCGGGGACATGCACTACTGGTCGGTATGGCACGAGGGCCGGCCGTTTCACGCCTACTACGACGTGAGCCCCCGGTTCTGCTCCGAGTTCGGCTACCAGTCGTTCCCGTCCCTGCGCACGATCCGGACGTACGCGGCGGAAGAGGACCTGAACGCCACCTCCCCGGTGATGGAGCACCACCAGCGCCACCCGCGCGGCAACTCCGCGATCACGGAGATGTTCACGCGCTACTTCCGGGTGCCGGAGGGCTTCGAGAGCTTCGTCTACCTGAGCCAGGTCCAGCAGGCACTCGCCATCAAGACGGCCGTCGAGTACTGGCGATGCCTGCGACCCTCGTGCATGGGAACGCTGTTCTGGCAGCTGGACGACAACTGGCCGGTGGCCTCCTGGTCCTCCCTCGAGTACGACGGCACCTGGAAGCTCCTGCACTACGCGGCGCGCCGGTTCTTCGCTCCGGTGCTCCTGTGCGCCTGGCTGAAGGACGGCCGGGTGGAGCTGGCCCTGGCCAACGATCGCGCCTCGGAGGCGCGCGGCTCCGTGACGCTCAGCGTGCGGGACCTGGCCGGCACCGCCGTGCGCACCGAGACGATGGACGCGCGCGTGCCCGGCGCCAGCGTCGCCCGGTTGGGATCATGGGATCGCGAGGAGCTTGCGCCCCGGCCGGACCAGGTCTTCCTCCACCTTGCGCTTCAGATCGGGGAGGAGAGGTCGCAGAACGAGCTGTTCCTGGTGGAACCCAAGCGGATGGCGCTCCCGCGGGTCCGGCTTGCCGCCTCCGTGCGGGCGGACGGTGATCGCTGCCTCGTCCGCCTGGTCTCCGACGCGCCGGCATTCTACGTGGCGCTGGAATCCGGGGAAATCCGCGGGGAGTTCTCAGACAACTGTTTCACGCTCCTGCCGGGGACCGCGAGGGAAATCGAGTTCCGGCCGGCCGTTCCCGTGGCGGCCGCCGAGCTGGAGCGCTCGCTCAGGGTGCGGCACCTTCGCGAGACCTACCGCTAGGTCAGACCGGCACCGGCAGCAGCGGCCGCGCTTGCACGCGCCGCGCGTTTTCGGGATAATTCCCCTGAGGGAGGACCTCGTCATGGCCCCGTCAGATGGATTTGCTTCCATTGCCGATGCGAGCAAGCCAAATGCCGGCAGGATCTACGACTACGTCCTCGGCGGGAGTCTCAACTTCGAGGTGGACCGCCAGGCCGCCCGGGAAGCCATCACGCTGCGCCAGCCCGGGTTCCAGCCGCTGGAGAAGTGGGTGGGTGTCAGCGCCGGGGTGGGCGAGACCGAGCAGAACACCTTCGGCGGCTTCTTCATCGGCGCGTTCTTCGAAAAATGAACCGCGCGGCGGAGTTCCTGCGAAGCCGCGACGCCCTCCTGGTGACGGCGCTGTCGGACTGCCTGCGGGCCACGGCGCTCTCCAACCGCTACACCCTTCATCCCGCGCGCCTTGCCGAGCTGGACCGGGAGATGGCCGGGCTGTTCCTCGCGCTCGCGGAAGGGGACCCCGCCGTGGACCCCGCCGCCCGGGGCCGGCGCCTCGCCGAGGAGGGGCTGGGGGAGGATGCCATCCTGGCGCTCCTTTCCGCGTTCCGCCGCTTCTGCCAGGACGCCGTCGCGGACCGCTCCGACCTGGCCGCGGAAGCCCCGGCCTGCGCCGGGCGCACGGACCTGATCCTGCGCGGCTACATGGCCGGCCGTGAAGAGATGCTGCTGAGGGACCAGGAGCAGCTTCGGCGCGCGCTGTCCACGGCGCTGGATCGGCAGGGCCGTGAGCTGCTGGTCAAGAACCACGCCATCGATACCTCCATCAACGGGATCATCCTGGCGGACATGGACGGGACGATCAGCTGGGTGAACTCCTCCTTCCTCTCCCTCTGGGGCCTGGCCTCCGCGCGCGAGGCGGTGGGACGCAAGGTGACGGAGTTCCTCACCGTGCCGGAGGCCTCCCGGGCGCTGGAGGACCTGCCGCGCACCGGGGGATGGCGCGGCGAGTTCGACGCGGAGCGCAGAGAAGGTGGGTTCAGCGTGGACGTGTCCGTATCCCTCATCCGCAACGAGGAAGGCCGCGCCATCGGCGTCATGACGTCGTTCACGGACATCACGGAACGCCGGCGCCTGCAGGCGCAGGTGCTCCAGGCCCAGAAGATGGACGCTCTCGGCCAGCTCGCCGGCGGCATCACGCACGACTTCAACAACCTGCTCACGGCCGCCACCGGGTACCTGCAGCTCGTGCTCCGCAGCGCGCCGCGGGACCCCCGCCTGCAGCACGACCTCCTGCAGGTGAAGAACGCGCTGGACCGAGGGAGCGGCCTCACGCGCCAGCTCGGGCTGTTCACCCGCCAGGCCTCCGGCGTCCGCCAGAGCGTGTCCCTGAACGACGTGGCCCGGGAGACATGGGAGATCTTCAAGCGCACGTTCCCTCCGCAGATCACCGTGGACCTGGACCTGGCGCCGGACCTGTGGCCCATCGAGGCGGACCCGAACCAGATGAGCCAGGTCCTCGTGAACCTCTGCGTCAACGCGAGGGACGCGATGACGGATCCCGAGGCCGGCTCCCCGGGGGGGACGCTGCGGGTGCGCACGGAGAACGTTCACTCCTCCGAGGAGCGCATCGGCCGCTACATGCGCGCGCCGGCGGGCCGCTACGTGCTGCTGCGCGTCTCCGACACGGGCGTGGGCATGGGACCGCAGCTCCTGGACCGGTTGTTCGTTCCGTTCGTCACCACGAAGGCCGCGCGCAGCGGCACGGGGCTCGGGCTGGCCGTGGTGTACGGGATCGTGAGCAGCCACCACGGCTTCATCGACGTGCAGAGCGCGGCCGGCCGCGGAACGGAGTTCGAGGTCCTGTTCCCCATGGCCGCCCCGCGCGCGGTCGCCGCGGCGGGGACCCCCGATGCCGTTCCGCTGGCGTCGGGGCACGGCACGGTCCTCGTCGTGGATGACGATGAGCCGGTGCGGGAGCTGATGGCCCGCGTGCTTCAGTCCTGCGGCTACCGCGTGCTGAGCGCGGAGGAAGGCGGCGGCGCGCTGGAGCTGTTCGGGGATGGCACCGGTATCGACCTCGTGGTCCTGGACATGATGATGCCCGGGATGGGCGGCAGGGAATGCCTGGTGCGGATGCGCCGGAGGAACCCGGGCGCCCGGGTGCTCATTACGACCGGC
>DASRZR010000201.1:0-11143 GCA_035686185.1 Spirochaetia bacterium
GTGGAAACCCCGCACCTCTCCCTATGCCTTCCAGGGCCTGGGGGAGGAGGCGCTGGGCTACCTGCGGGAGGCCTCGGAGAAATACGGCATGCCGGTGGTGACGGAGATCGTGTCCACCGAACACGTGGATCTCATGCGGGACTTCGTGGACGTGTTCCAGATCGGCGCCCGCAACATGCAGAACTTCGAGCTCTTGAAGCGGGTCGGCAGCCTCGGGAAGCCCGTGCTGCTGAAGCGCGGACTGGCGGCCACGATCCAGGACCTGCTCATGTCGGCGGAGTACCTCCTGGCGGCGGGCACCGACAGCGTCATCCTGTGTGAGCGCGGGATCCGCACCTTCGAGACTTCCACGCGCAACACGCTTGACCTCTCCGCCATCCCGGTGGTGAAGAAGCTCAGCCACCTCCCGATGATCGTGGACCCCAGTCACGGCACCGGCATCCGCGCCAAGGTCCCCCCCATGGCGCTGGCAGCGGTGGCCGCGGGAGCGGACGGGATCACCGTGGAGGTCCACACCGACCCCGAGAAGGCGCTCTCCGACGGACCGCAGTCCCTGTACCCCGACCAGTTTGAAAAACTGATGCGGGACATCGAGGCGCTGGCGCCGGTGCTCGGCAAGGAGCTGGCCCGGCTGCCGGAGGCTGCCGCTCCCTCCGCGGGAACGGCGGCCGCCCGGCCGGCGGCAGCCTCCGGCGTCGCGGTAGTGGCGTTCCAGGGCGAGCGGGGCGCCTACGGCGAGCACGCCATCCGGCATTGGTTCTCAAGGGACGTGGAGGCGCGCGCCGTGGCGGATTTCCGGTCCGTTTTCGACGCGGTGCTCCAGAGCAAGGTCGCGTACGGCATCATCCCCATGGAGAACTCCCTCACCGGGTCCATCCACGAGAACTACGACCTGCTGCTTCAATACCCGGACCTGCGGATCATCGGGGAGCAGAAAATCCGCATCGAGCACAACCTGATCGGGCTGAAGGGCGCCGGGCTTTCGGACATCCGCCGCGTGTTCTCGCACCCCCAGGGCCTCGCGCAGTGCGCGAAGTTCCTCGGGACCCACCCGGAGTGGGAGCAGGTGGCGTTCTACGACACGGCCGGGGCCGTGAAGCACGTGGCGGAGACCGGCCGCCGGGAGAACGCCGCCATTGCCAGCGCGGAGGCCGCGCGCGTGTACGGGATGGAGATCCTGCGCCAGGGCCTGGAGACGAACGTCCAGAACTACACCCGGTTCTTCATCATCGCGCGGGAGGAGCAGGAGGTGCCGCCGGAGACGCGCAAGCCCGACAAGGCATCGCTGTGCTTCGCCGTGGCTGACGAGCCGGGAGCCCTGTTCCGCGCGCTGCAGGTGCTGGCCGCCCGCGGGCTCAACATGAAGAAGCTGGAATCCCGGCCCATCCACGGGAAACCCTGGGAGTACCAGTTCTACATTGACGTGGACCTGCCGTCCGACCTCGGCGTCTTCCGCCAGGGAATGGAAGAGCTGAAGCCCGTTTCCGAGGACCTTCGGATCCTCGGGACGTACGCCGGATCCTAGGTCCAGGGACCCGGGCGGCGCGGCTCTCAGCTCCCGCCCGTGGGGCTGTCCATGTCCACGCTGATCACCGTGGCCCCGTACACCGTGGCCGCCCCGGTGTAGATGTCCAGGAAGCCCGCCACCACCTCGTTCTGCTTCACGTTGAAGTCCGGGGTCCACGCGGAGACCGGGTAGGTGCCCGTACCCGTCACGTCTATGCCGATCTTCAGGTTCACGCCCTTCAGGTCATACTTGCCAAGGTTCTGTGCCGTGTAGCTGACGCGTGTAAGGCCGCCTCCCACCGGGGCCACCGTCGTGATGTTCCAGGCCAGGTTGATACCCTGGTACAGGTCGCAGCCGGAAACAGCCGCCAGCAGGACCGCGGCGCCGGCCGCGGCGATCATCTTCTTCGCGATGCTCATGCCGGATGCAACACGGACCGGCAGGAGAACTGACACCTCCGCTCGGCGCTAGGCGCCCCGGCAGGATGCGAGGCGCCCCTACGGGACGCGCTGCGCCTCGCTCAGCAGCTCCTCGATGCGGTCGAATACCGTGTGGTCCAGGTCATCCTGCACCGTCACCGACTTCACGTCGTAGAGCTTCCCGAGCTGCTTGACGATCTGCTCCAGCCTCTCGTCGTTCTTCACCAGGAGGTACATCGCGCTGTCCGCGCCTCCGTCCACCGGCGCGCAGAGGATGCCCTCCAGGTTGAAGCCCCGCCGGGAGAACAGACCGGTGACGTGGGACATCGTGCCGGGGTGGTTCCTGACGGTGAGCCTCACGATCGTGTTCGGCAGCCCGCGTGCGTCACTCATGTCGCGCTCCTCGATCCGGCGTCCGCCGTGAGCCGGGGGCTGTCCGTGATCGCCTCCACGTTGCTCTTGCCCGGCGGCACCATGGGGTACACGTTCTGCATCTCGGGCACCTCGATATCCAGGAGCACCGGCCCCCGTTCGCAGAGCGCGGCGGCCAGCGCCTCCTCGTCATACGGAAGGCGCAGCGTGTGGCCGCGGATCCCGAACCCGCGCGCAATGGCAGCGAAGTCGGGGCGCGCCTCGAACCGGGAGGCCACGTAGTTCTCCCCGTAGAACAGCTCCTGCTGCTGGCGCACCAGCCCCAGGTGCCCGTTGTTCAGCACGCAGATGCGCACGTCCAGGTCGTTCTCCGCGACCGTGGCCAGCTCCTGGATGTTGATGAGCAGCGACCCGTCTCCGGTGATCACGATGACCGGGAGATCCGGGTGTGCCAGGGCTGCGCCCATTCCGGTGGGGAGCGAGAAACCCATGGTGCCCAGGCCGCCGGAGGTGAGGAACGTGCGTGTGCGCCGGACCGGCCACCACTGGGCGGCCCACATCTGGTGCTGGCCGACGTCCACGGACACCACGGACTCCGACGGGGCGAGCGCGGCCAGGCGGCGCAGCAGGTTGCCGGGATGGCTCTCCTCTTCCCCCAGCGCCAAGGAGTGCCCGTCCCGCAATCCCTGGATCTCCGCCTGCCACCCCGGCCGCTCGGAGCGCGCCACCATGCGGTTCAGGCGCCGCAGCGCGCGCTTCACGTCGCATCCTGCCGAGATGTCGGGCCGCCGGATCTTGCCGATCTCCGCCTCATCGATGTCCAGGTGGATCACCTTCGCGCGCGGGGCGAACGCCGCCACCGAGCCGGTGGCCCGGTCATCGAACCTCACGCCAAGGGCAATCAGCAGGTCGGCGCGGTCCACCGCGTGCGCGGTGGCCATGCTCCCGTGCATCCCCAGCATCCCCAGATACCGCGGGTCCTCCGGCGGCATGATCCCCAGCCCCATCAGCGTACAGACCACGGGGATCCCGCAGGCGGCCGACAGGGCGCGGACTTCCTCTTCGGCTCCGGATGCCACCACGCCGCCTCCCACGTACAGGAGCGGCCGCTCGGCCGCGGCGATCATGCGAGCCATGGCGGCGAGCACGGCGCCGTCCGGCTCCGCCGGCGGGTCCGCCACTCCCGGCTCCGGCAGGTGCTCCACGTCGATGCGGGAGGTCTGCACGTCCTTGGGCAGGTCGATCAGCACGGGGCCCTGCCGGCCGGAGAGCGCGAGGCGGAATGCCTCCGGAACCACTTCCAGCAGCTCCGCGGCGGAACGCACGAGAAAGTTGTGCTTCGTGACGGGGATGCTCATCCCGTAGGTGTCCACCTCCTGGAACGCGTCCGTGCCGATGAGGCCCGTGGGCACCTGGCCGGTCACGGCCACGATGGGGATGGAGTCCAGCTTGGCGTCCGCGATGGCGGTGAGCAGGTTCGTGGCCCCGGGGCCGGACGTGGCGAAGCAGGCCGCCGCGGTACCCGTGGACCGCGCGATTCCCTGCGCGAGGAACCCTCCGGCCTGCTCGTGTCGGACCAGCACGTGCCGAAGGCCGCTCCTGCCCAGCGCGTCATACAGCGGGAGGCTGGCCCCCCCCGGGATGCCGGCAACGACCTGCACGCCCTGGCGCTGCAGGAGCTCGATGAGAAGAGAGGCGCCGCTCGACCGCATGAACCCTCCTTGCGAAAAAAAAAGCCCCTCTCGGTGTCACCGAGAGGGGCGCGTCATGTCTGCGTGACGGCCTACGGTGCACACACCGGGGTCTTCTCCGTAAGGAGTACTACGAGGAGAAGGACGCTCTGCGCGCGAAGGCCGGTTCTCATTGCACCCAGAACCTACTCGCCCAACGGGTCGGTCGTCAAGGGGGCGGACGCGCCTCAGCGCATCCGCAGATTTCCCAGGATCCGCCGGTAGATCGCGGTCAGACCCTCGATGCGCCGCAGCTTGAATCTGGCGTCCGCCGTCCAGACGCTCCCGGCGTACTCGCTGACCACACGGTTGAAGTAGCCGTGCGCCGCGCGGAGGTAGGCGAGGCTGGCGCCGAAATACTCGCGCGTGTTGAACCGCCGCCGCTGCGGCAGGCTCCGCCCGGCCGCGATCTTCTTGTTCACCGCGGCGATGCCGTGGATGGCCAGGGAGAAGTTGATGAAACCCTGCTTGTAGTAGGCGTAGGCGGGGTCCCGGGGACGCGCCAGGAAGCCCGCGGCCGCCGGCGCGCCCGCCGGCGTGGCGAGCGTCACCGACACGGCGGGGCTGTCTGCCGCACCGGCGGCCTCCACGCGCTCCGCGGCCCGGCTCATGAGCGCCGTGTACGCTTCCGTGAGCGCGATGGTGGCAAGTTCCTGCAGCGACTTGCGGTCCGGCGGGAAGCGGTCCGGGTGGTTCTCCATCACGCGCTGCCGGTAGGCCTGGCGGATCTCCTCCCGGGTGGCATCCGGCCGCACGCCGAGGATCTCCCGGAAGCGGTCGATCATGACGACGGGCGGGCCGGGACCGGCTCCTTGGCCTGGTATTCGTGGCGGCGCTGGTTGGCCTTCACGATGGCGTTCTTGATGGTCAGCAGCTCGATCTTGATGCCGCGGGCCGTTTTCTTCTCTTCCATGATCCGCGCCTGCAGCAGCGTGTTCAGGCAGGCCAGGCGGCGATGGATCACCAGGAGCTCGTTGAGCTGTTTGTCCAGGAAGGAGGCGAGCTGGGACTCGGAGGTGCCCGCGAGCTTTTTGAAGGCCGGCCCGGCGCCGGTGGCCAGCGCCGCCAGGAGGCTGGACTTCTTCTGCACGTCAGCGATGAACTTCGGGAAGTCGATGTCCTCGTTCTTCGCCGCGGGCACCCCGGGCTCCGCGTACTGCACCTTGTACACGCGTTCGTCCGGCCGGGCCGCGCTCCCGCCTCCCCCTCCGAGCAGCCGGCGGAACCAGCCCACGTGCGCGGCCTGCGCCTCCTGCACCATGCGCTCGTTCTCTTCCAGCACCGCTACGGCGGTGGCCAGGTCTTCGCTGGGCCGCGCGAGCAGCCGGACGGCCTCCAGCAGGATGGTGCGGCCGTCCACGGCCTCCACCACCTTCGGCTTCTCCGGGACCACGATCTGCAGGGACGCCAGGACCCTCGCCTTGCGCTCTTCCCCGTCCTCCGCCAGCTCCTCGTCCGCGATCTCCTCCGCAAGAGACGGGTACCACGGCTTGCCGGTCATGCGGTTGGCGAATCCCCGCCGGATGGCCTTCAGCATCTCCTCCCGGTGGGCCCGCCCGTCTGCCGGCACCGTCACCGTGGGCAGCACCACGAGGCGGATGTCCGCTTTCCAGGACTCGCGGCAGAAGGTGACGAGGTCCGCAAGCTGGGACCGGATCTGCGCGGTGGTCTTCAGGATCTGCGTCTCCGCGTCCTTGAGGATCTGCGCGGCCATGCTGTCCCCGCCCATTCGGACCTTCATGAATGCGCGCGCGAACGCCTTTGTCGTGGGGCTCTTGGAGGATTCCCCCATCTCCAGCCAGTTCACGTACGATACCAGGGAGGACAGCTTCTTCAGCCGCGCGAGGTTCAGCTTCTCCAGCTCCAGCGGGTATTCCGTGGAGACGTACTTCAGCTGCCGCGTGAAGGCGGACAGGCGGTAGCTGAGCTCATCCGAGTTCTCGAACTCGGCCAGTATCTCGTCCTTCGGGATCGTGATGTCCGTGAACGACTGCTCGTAGTTGTACGGGTCCTCCCGCAGAAGCCCCTTGCGCACGAGCATGCCCACGGCGCCGAGGAACAACGCCTCGTAGGCGGTCAGCGCTTCCCGCAGACGAGGGATCTGCTCGACCTCGAGCCAGCGCCGGCGCTTCTCCAGCGAGACCTGAAGCTGTTCGAGGTAGGGCGCCGGTCCTTCCATTTCGTCCCATTATACGGTAATCTGTTACCGGCCGCAAGAAAATCGGCGCCCCGGCGCGGACGCGGCGGCCCTCCCTCCATGGGCATCGCGGGCAGCTTTACCCCGGAAAAACTCGTCATGGGGATCCTCTGTTCCCGCCCGGATCGGGAAGGGGAGCTGCGCTCGGCGCTCTCGGAGCGTTGGGGCGCCATCGACTACTGGTCCGAGCCCATTCCCTTCACGTTCACGCACTACTACGACTCGGAGATGGGGCAGCCCCTCGTGCGGCGGTTTGCGGCCTTCGAGCGCCTCGTCGACCCGGCCTGCCTCTCCGAGGTGAAACGGGAGACGAATGCGCTGGAGGAGCGCTTTCGGGAGGATGGGGGCCGGCGGGTGAACCTCGACCCGGGGCTCCTGGCGCTGTCACGTTTCGTGCTCGCCACGACCAAGGAGAGCGCCCACCGGCTTCCCCTTTCGAATGGCATCTACGCGGAGGTCACGCTGCTGTACGCCCACGGGGGCTTCCGTCCGCTGCAATGGACGTACCCGGACTTCCGTTCGGCGGCCTACCTCTCCATCCTTTCGGCAATCCGCTCGCGTTACCGGGAGCAGCTTCCCGGCTGACGCACGGCGGACAAGCACGCAGCCTTTCCGGCCCGTCTTTGGTGTCATGCGCCTGCGCCCCTTCGCGCCGGCGGCCGCTGTTGCCGCCGCCGCGCTGTCTGCCACGGCATGTTCGCTCATCGCCGTGGACCAGGAGATAGACGTCATCCTGCCGACTCCGCCGGCGCACTGGCAGCTTGCATTCCCCACCCTCTGCTTCCTCGTCTGCTCCCGTGACTCCGGAGGGGAGCGGACGGAGGCGACCTCCACGGGATGGGGAGCGCCGGTTGCCCTGGGGTGCGCCCGGGCCGTGAACGTCCCGATTGTAGCCTACCCGTTCGTGCCGGGAGACGCGTCCTTTCCGGCAGGGGCTCTTCGGCCAGCCGGCGCGTTCTTTCCCCTGTCTCTGCGCCGGCGGGAAGGTCGGGACGTCCTGGAGCTCTCCTGGGAGGACGGACCGGCGGCCCTCGTCCTGGACCGGGTGGCAGCCACTGGGAGGGACCTCTCGCGGTTCAACGTGACCCGGCTGCGCGGGTACCTGGGCAAAGAGAGAGACCCGTGGACGGTGGACCTGGACACCGTGGCGCAGGAGATCGCGCAGGGGACCCTGACAGCCTGGGACATCGACCAGCTCCCGGCATGGGACGTGACAGCGGCCGCCGGTGATGGTACGTGGTTCCTGGAAAGCCCGTTCTCGGCCCCCGCACGCGCCCAGGCGGGACGGGTGTCTCTCCTTGGTGTGCCGCAGGGAGAGCACCTGCTCGTCTCCCTGTCCGGGGAGTGCTGGAGGCTGCAGGCGGGAAAGGAGGGTCCACTTCTACGGAAGTGACCCTACGGGATCCGCTCCACCCGGGACCGGGTGAGGATGCGGGAACCGGACTCCGTGACCAGCACGTCGTTTTCCCAGCGCACGCCCCCCTCGCGCGGATCGTAGAGCCCCGGCTCCAGCGTGGCGACCATCCCCGGCAGGAACAGCGGGTCGGGTCCGTCTCCCTGGCCGCGCAGGAGCGGCCCTTCATGAGCGTCCAGCCCGATGCCGTGTCCCAGGGAATGAGGCATGACCCAGCCGGCCTCGGTGAAGATCTGGTTCACTCGCCGAGCCGGCTCCCCGGGGGAAACCTGCGGCCGCACCGCCTCCGCGCCCGCCTCGTAGGCGGCTTCCACCAGCCCGATCATCTTCTCCTGCGTCGCCGAAAGCCGGCCCACTGCGAACGTCAGGGTCACGTCACTGGTGTAGCCGTCTACCCGGATGCCGAAGTCCAGGATGGAAAGCCCCTCGGTGCCGAACGGTCCTCCCGAGCAGGCGGGGAACGGGTGGATGGCCCAGCTCCGGGCCGGTCCGGCGGCCAGCGTCTCGAAGCCCAGCCCTTCGCCGCCGCGCGCCAGGGCCTCCCGCTCTACCAGTTGCGCCAGGTCGATCTCCCGCAGCGGCTCGCGGCCACGGGCTTCCCGGACCCGTGTCGAGACAAGCTCGATGAGCTGGTTCGTGATATCGGCTGCCTTTTCCACGGCGGCGATCTCCACCGCGTCTTTCACCACCCGCGCCCGCGAGAGGAAGAACTCAAGCCCGTCCGGGCGAACCAGGAGCCGGGCCCCCGGCAGGTCCGCAGTGAGCTCCTGCAGGCGCAGGTGCGTGGTGCGCTCCGGAAGCTCCACTCGGCGCCGGCCGCGCGGTCCGCTCACCGCCGCTTCCGCGCCATGGCTCTTCAGCACGGTGAGAACGGCTTCCTTGAAGGAGCGACGGAACTCCGTGTAGGGGACGATCTCGCCCACGACGGCCCGCTCCCGGGCGATGTTCACGTCCCACGGCACGAGCACCGATTCTCCGGTGGCGAAAAGGAACAGGAGCGCGTCCATGGGATGGCCGGACAGCCAGCGGACCATGCTGCTGCGCTGGTGCTCGAAATCTTCCAGCACCGCCGCGTAGACGCCGGCTCGCGCCATCCATTCCGCGGCTCGCGCCTGGCGCGAGCGGAACGCCGCGGCCGCCGGTTCGCTAACCGGCAACGATGTTCACCAGCTTGTTCGGCACGACGATGACCTTGCGGACCTGCTTGCCGGACAGAAGCTCGCGGATCCGCTCGTGCCCCATGGCCTTCTCCTTCAGCTCCGCTTCCGGCATCCCGACGGGCAGGTTCTCCTTGGCGCGGATCTTCCCGTTCACCTGGAAGACCACTTCCACGCTGTCCTCCGCGGTCAGTGCCTCCTCCCACTCCGGCCACGGCTGGCGGGAGATCGACGGGGCATGGCCCAGCTTTTCCCACAGCTCCTCGGCGAGGTGGGGAGCATAGGGGGAGAGCAGCAGGACGAACGGAGTCCACAGCTTTCTCGGCATCGACGCGAGGCCGGCCGCCTCGTTGAGGAAGATCATCATCTGGGCGATGGCGGTGTTGAACTCCAGCCGGTCAGTGTCCCGGCTCACCTTCTTTACGGTCTTGTGCAGCAGCCGCCACAACGCCTCCGTCGGCTCCTCGTCGGTCAGCGGCAGCTCGGCCGTCCGCCACACGCGCTCCAGGAATCGCTTGGCGCCCGCGATGCCGCGCGTGGACCAGGGCTTGGACACCTCCAGCGGGCCCATGAACATCTCGTAGATGCGCATCGTGTCCGCGCCGTAGTCGCGCACGATGTCATCCGGGTTGATCACGTTGCCCAGGCTCTTGGACATCTTGGCCCCGCCCTCGCCCAGGATCATCCCCTGGTTGATGAGGCGCATGAACGGCTCCGGGCTGTTCACCAGACCCTCGTCGAAGAGGAACTTGTGCCAGAATCGCGCGTACAGCAGGTGCAGCACCGCGTGCTCGGCCCCGCCCACGTACAGGTCCACCGGCATCCAGTAGTCGATCTTCTCCCGGGCGGCGAACGCCGTGTCGTTTCCGGGGTCCAGGAAGCGCAGGTAGTACCAGCAGGAGCCGGCCCACTGCGGCATCGTGTTCGTCTCCCGCTTTGCCGGGCCGCCGCACTTCGGGCAGGTGGTGTTCACCCACTCGGGGATCGCGGCCAGCGGGCTTTCCCCGGTGCCCGTGGGAACGACCTTCGCCACCTCGGGCAGCTTCAGCGGGAGCTGGTCATAGGGGACCGGCACGATGCCGTCCGTCGGACAGTGCACGAGGGGGATGGGCTCTCCCCAGTAGCGCTGGCGGGAGAAGATCCAGTCACGGATCTTGTAGTTCACCGCCGAGGTCCCGATGCCCTTCTTCTGCAGCCATTCGACGATCCGCTTCTTGACCTCGGCCGTCGGCAGTCCGGTGAACTCTCCGGAGTTCACCGCCACCCCGTCGGTGGGGTCCGCTTCCGAAAGCTCGGCCGCGCTGCCGTCGCGGGAAACGACCTGGACGATGGGAAGGTCGAACTTCCTGGCGAACGCGAAGTCCCGCTCGTCGTGCGCCGGCACGGCCATGATGGCCCCGGTGCCGTAGGAGATGAGGATGTAGTCCGAGATCCAGACGGGGATCTTCTTCCCGTTCATGGGGTTGATGGCAAAGGCGCCGGTGAACACGCCGGTCTTGTCCTTGGCGAGCTCCGTGCGCTCCATCTCCGACTTCATGGACGCGGCGTGAATGTAGTCCTCCACGGCCTTCTTCTGCGCCGGGGTCGTGATCTTCTGCACCAGCGGGTGCTCGGGAGCGAGCACCATGTAGGTGGCGCCGAACAGCGTGTCCGGCCGCGTGGTGTAGACCTCGATGGAGCCCGCGCCGCTTTCCAGCGCGAAGTGAACGTTGGCCCCCTCGCTGCGGCCGATCCAGTTCGTCTGCATGAGCTTCAGCGAGTCCGACCAGTTCAACATGCCCAGGTCGGCAAGCAGGCGCTCGGCGAAGGCCGTGATGCGCAGGATCCACTGGCGCAGGTTGCGCCGGACCACCGGCGTTCCGCACCGATCGCACAGGCCGTCCTTGACCTCCTCGTTCGCCAGTCCCGTCTGGCAGGAGGGACACCAGTTGATCGGGACCTCCGCCTCGTAGGCGAGACCTTTCTCCCACAGCTTCAGGAATATCCACTGCGTCCAGCGGTAGTACTCGGGCTCGCACGAGGACAGCCGCCGGTCCCAGTCATAGGAAAAGCCGAGGGACTTTATCTGCGTGGTGAATCGCGCAATGTTCTGCTCCGTGGAGACCCGCGGGTGCGTGCCGGTCTTGATGGCGTAATTCTCCGCCGGCAGGCCGAACGAGTCGAACCCCATGGGGTGCAGGACCTGGAACCCCTTCATGCGCAGGTAGCGGCAGTAGATGTCAGTGGCGAAATAGCCCTCCGGGTGACCCACGTGAAGGCCCGCGGCCGACGGGTAGGGGAACATGTCGAGGACGTACTTTCGCTTCTCCCGGGGCACGGAAGGATCCTCCGTGCTCCGGAAGGTCTT
>DASRZR010000202.1:0-5205 GCA_035686185.1 Spirochaetia bacterium
CGGACAAGCCCACCATCAGCCTGGACCGCGCCTACTCGGCCAAGCCGCTGGTGCTCGTGGACAAGCAGGCCGTCTTCCCGGAGCTCGCCGTGCTCTCGTTCTTCCGGCGCAAGGGCTGGGAAGGCGCGTGGGTGGACCTCCCGCATCGCAAGTATTTCGACCGCATGCCCAACCAGAGCAAGGGCATCTCCCTTGGCGGCCACGCCGGCCAGGTGCTCTCCCGCATTGCACCGTACAGCGATGACGGAAGGGCGGGCTGCTGGGACCTCGTGCTGTGGGCGGAGCGGACCGTTGCTTTTGCGGCCGTGGTCGGCGCCGATGGCGGCGCGGCGCTTCCGTCCGGCCGCTCGGCGGGCGCCGCCCTGCTGGGAGACTCCCGCATCAAGTGGCTCGCCGCGGCGGTGAAGTCCGGCATGAGCGCTGCGCAGTTCGCGGTGGTGGTGTGGGACTATCGCACCGTGGTGGCCCGGAAGAAGCGCCCGGCGCCGGGGCCCTCAGGGGGCTGACGCCGCGGGGGAGGGGGCGGGCAGTCCCGTCAGCTCGTATACCGCGGCCTTGAACTTCTTTCCCCTGTCGAACTCGTTCAGGAACATGCCGAACGACGTGCAGCCCGGGGAGAACAGGAGCGAAACGCCCTGGGCTCCCGCTGCCTCGCGTGCCCGCTCCACGGCGCGCTCCAGGGCCCGGGCCAGGGAATCATACGGGCCGTCGTAGGGGATGTGCCGCTCGTCCAGCAGCGGCCGGATCTTGTCGGTCCCGGTCCCTGCCAGCAGGACCACCGCGGCCGGGATCCCCAGCACGTCCCGAAGCGGGGAGAAGTCGATGTTCTTGTCTGTCCCGCCGGTGAGCAGCACCACCGGCCCGGTCATCGCGCGCAGCGCCGCGGCGGTGGCGTGCGGGATGGTGGCCGCCGAGTCGTTGAGGAACGTGATCCCGTTCCACGCGCACACCGTTTCCAGACGGTGCTCCACGCCGGGGAACTTTGCCAGGCCTTCGCGGACGGCGCGCGCCGGAAGGCCGTGGAGCGCCAGCATCAACGCGGCGCACAGCAGGTTGGCGCGGTTGTGGGCGCCGCGCAGGATCGCATCGCCAAGGACCTGGATCTCCGGCCCGCCGGGCGTGAGGCGCGCCATCCCGAGGACTCCGTCCAGCCAGGCGCCGCCGGCGTTGTCCGGCAACCGGCGGGAGGAGAAGAGGAACGGGCGGGCCCTTGTCTGGGACGGGAAGTCCGCCTGCCAGGGATCGTCGCGGTTGAACACCGCGCACTGGCCGGGCTCCTGCTCCTGGAAGATGACCTTCTTGTCCTCCACGTACTCCCGCATGCCGGGGTACTTGTCCAGGTGGTCCGGCAGCACCACGGTGAATGCCGACACCGCGGGCTTCAGCAGGCCGCGGCCGCGAAGGTCCCCGAGCTGCCAACTGGAGAGCTCCAGGACCACGGGAGCGCCCGGGGCAAGCTCGTCCAGGAACGACAGCGGCGAGACCGTGATGTTGCCTCCCAGCCGCGCGCGCGCGTCCACCCGTGACAAGGCGAACGCCACCGCGGAGGCGGTGGTGGATTTGCCCTTGGATCCGGTCACGGCAAGCACGGGGTTGCGGGCCGCGGAAAGGAACACGGAAAGGTCCGTCTCCACGGGAACGCCGGCGTCCCGCGCTGCTTTCAGGAAGGGAGAAGTGGGTGCCACGGCCGGGTTCTTGATGACAAGCTCCGCTCCGGAGAAGTCCTTCTCCTCGTGCCGTTCCAGCACGTAGCGGATGGGAAACTCCCGCAGGGACTCCATGGCGGGGCCGAGCACGTTCTCCGAGCGGAGGTCCGTCACGGTGACGTCCGCGCCACGGCGCGCGAAGAACCGGGCGGAGGCGAGCCCTCCGCCGTTGATGCCAAGTCCCATGATGGTGACCCGCATCCCCGCGAGGTGCGCGGGATCAATTCTCAATGCGGAACTCCTTCATGTCCGACTCGTTGAGGTAGCGCTCCACCTTGATCCTCTGCCAGACGGCGTACCAGCTCTCCGGGATCTTCCCCTTCAGCTCCCGGAAAACGTCCAGCTCCTCGGAGAACGAGGAGCTCTTGATCTCCTGCTGGATCTTCTCCATCACCGGCCCCACGAACCCCAGCGCCCGGTGCAGGACGGGCACCGCAGCGGAACGTCCCCCGGGGTCGATGTCGATGAGTGACTCGCACACGGTCTTGTACTTGCACTGGAACGGGTAGTAGGGGTAGGTGCGCTTCTCCGCGGGGAGGAACAGGCGGGTGAAGAACTTCGTGAGGTCGGTATCCATCCAGATGCCCTGCTGGAAATAGCCGCGGCCGAACTCCCCGATCCAGGTCTGGGAGATGGTCTGGCGGATGCGGAACCGGCTCACGCGGTCCCCGTTCTTCACGACCTCCTCCAGCGGGATGAGGGAAGGCTCCAGGAACAGACGGCGGCTGGAGTAGGAGGCCGTCGTGTCGTTGGTGCCGCGCTCGATCACGTCCCCCTCCGACGGACGCATCATCAGGTCCACGCGCAGCATGTACAGGAACAACTGCTCCTCGATGCGGTAGACCTGGTAGAAGCAGGGGCGCAGGATTTCCGCCGGGTCGAAGAAGTACGTGAGGCCGCGCAGCACCTGCGGGGCCCGGCGCGCGATCTGCTCCATCACCTGGGTCAGGGCGCTCACGTACGCGGCGGACGGTTCGAGCTGTCTCACGTCGTGGTGGATCTGGAAGTGGGGGATCTGGAGGGGCTCTTCCAGGAGAAGGAAGAAGTCCTCCCCCTGGCTGAAGCGGCGGTCAAACGGCCGTTCGGCGTCCCCGATGTTCCTGAGCAGCCCGTTCAGGCCCGGGTCGGCGTACCCGACCCGTATTTCGTTGGAGATCTGCTCCACTGGGCCTGATTTAATCCCGAAACGCCCGTGGAGGGCAACGGGAGCGGTGCCCCCCGGCCTCGCTACAGCAGGTCCGGCTTCACCACCGGCCCGTGCTTCTCCTTCAGGGCCGCGAGGCCGCTCTTCTGCTCCTCGTACACCTCGAACAGCCGGGCCGGAAGCTTCTTCTCCTTGCGGTAGGCGTCCTCCTGGACCTGGATGCGCGCCAGGATGTTGTCCACGTAGAACGTGAACTGCTTCTCGTACAGGCTCTTCGGATACTCCTTGCCGATCTCCAGGAACAGCGCGCGAAGGTCCTCGTAGCGAGGGATGAACCCGATGGGGGTCTCGATGGCGCCCGCCTCGTGGTGGGCGTAGCGCTCCAGCCAGGACAGCCACACCTTCACGTCCCGCTTCTCCCCGAGGAGCTTCACGAGGTCTCCCCCGCGCGCGCAGTCCAGCAGGAAGTAGTTCAGGCCGGCGATGATCGGTCTGCCCGTGGCGCTGAACTTCTTCGAGTTGAAGAACTCAAACTGCGCCTCCATGTAGTCGCCGAGCGGGCAGGGGATGAACGGCGAGTTTGCCCACGGCTGGCGGTTCACGCCCTTGGCGCCCACCTCCGTGGCCGTGGCCGCGGAGAGGATGGAGGCGCCGATCACCACGCCGTGATCCGGGCTCCTGGCCACCCAGACCGGGGGCATCGTGTCACTGTCCCGCCCGCTGTACGTGATGACCGTGATGGGAACGCCGGCCGGGTCATTGGCCGCGATGGGGTTGAAGTTGCCGATTGCCAGGTTGGAAAGCGTGATGCGCGCGTTGGGGTTCGACACCGGCACGGCCTTGCCCCTGGCGTCCGTCTTGCCGGGCCACCAGTCTCCCTGGAAGTTCCTCCCCTTCTGCGGGAGCGGCTCGCCGCTTCCCGTCCAGTGCGGAACGCTGTGCTCGTCCACCAGCACGTTGGACCAGATCACCTCCGTGCCCGGCTCCCTCATGCAGCGGTACAGGAACGGGTCCCCGTCCTTGTTCAGGTCTTCCACGATCCCGAAGATCCCGATCTCGGGGTTCACGGCGCGCAGCGTCCCGTCCCGGGCGATCCACATCTGCGCGAGGTCGTCCCCCACGTAGTCGGAGCCGACCATGGCGGTGGTGGTCTTGCCGCAGCCGGACGGCGCCGCCCCGGCGAAGTAGGTCTTCCGGCCTCCGGGGCCGGTCATGCCGGTGATGAACATGTGCTCCGACAGCTCGCTCTCCCGGCGGTAGTACGTGCACAGGTCCACGGCAAAGCGGTGGTTGCCCTTCTTCAGCATGAGAGTGTTGCCCGCGTAGGTGCAGAACATGCTGAAGGTCGTGAACCAGCTCCGGTCCATGAAGATCCGCGCCCTGGGGATGTCTTCTGACCGGTTGGTTCCCTGGCTGTGCACGTTCGTGAAGAACACGCCGGCGCGCCGCACCTCCGCGTCGAACTGCGCGTAGACGTTGCGGTACAGGATGGCGGCGCTGTGCATGACGTAGGCGGAGCTGGAGATCATGAGCGCCGGCACCGATGCCTGTGCGCCGATGGGGCCGCGGCTGTAGAACCCGACGTACAGGGTCTTGCCCGCCATGATGCCGCTCATGTGCTGGCGCACGTAACCGAGGGCCTCATCCCGAAGCATCTTCTTGGCGAGGACGCTCACCTCCTCGTCCTCGTTGGCGATGTAGTAGGTCTGGTCCACCATCCGGCCCTGGTCCTCCGGAAGGTCGAAGTGCAGCGTGTGGTCCTTCATGGCAAGCGGGCACTCTTCCCCGCCGTCCAGGCTGCGCCTTCGGCACTCGGCCACGTCCTCCGCGGAGTCCGTGATGATGAATACGTCGGCTGGCCGGCACATCCGGATGGCGTTTGCCACCTTGACGAGCGCCTCCTCGGTCTTGATCGAGGCAAGCTTCCGCCGCTGGACCGGGTCCACGGATTCCTCGAAGACCCGCGCGGCCTCCGCCGCGTTCCTGACGCCCCCCACCTCGGCAAGGATGTCGATGCCCTTCCTCAGTGCCAGCATGAGAGTCTCCCCTGCACAGCGCGGGCAATTGCCCGCGGCTGCGCTCTGGAATATGCCGAAGACCGGCCGTGCATATTTATGCGATTTTCTCCCGTCTATACGATCGACGGCGTTCTGTCAAGAGAGGGCATGGGGCGATGCGGCGGGCCGACTGAGTCGTGCTATGCTCCGGCTGAAAACTACCAGGGAGAATCCTTGTGAAGCGTCTTCGGTTCCGGCTTGTGGCGAATGCCATGATGGTCCTTTTTGTTCTCGGCGTGGCGCAGCGGGCGGGCGCGCAGGTTTCCCTGTCGGTAAGAACAGGCGCCGGCGTAATGGT
>DASRZR010000203.1:0-10235 GCA_035686185.1 Spirochaetia bacterium
CAGACGCGCAACGGTGTTTCCCCGTCAGAGGTCCTGAGGTGTGCCGCGCTGGCGGAGGCGCACTCCAACCATCCCATCGCCGCATCCATCCGCGCCGCGTGCGGCGTCGCGGCCGACGGTTCGGCGGTCCAGAACTGCCGCGAGATCGCGGGGGAGGGCGTCGAGGCGCGCGTGGAGAACCGCATGGTCATGGCCGGCAACGACCGCCTCCTGCACGCGCACGGCATCGAGCACGACACGTGCTGCACGGCCGGCACGGCCGTGCACGTTGTCATCGACGGCGGCTACGCCGGGTACATCGAGATCGGGGACGAGCTGCGCCCCGGCGCGGCGGACGCGGTCCGTGCGTTGCGGCGCCTCGGGGTCACGCGCACGGTCCTGCTCACCGGCGATGACCGGCAGGTGGCCCGGCACACCGCCGAGCGTCTGGGAATCGACGAGTTCCATGGCGAGCTGCGCCCGTCCGACAAGGTGGCGCTGGTGGAGCGGATCCTCTCGGAGACCCCATCCGGGCGCACGGCGTTCGTCGGGGACGGGATCAACGACGCGCCGGTGCTGGCGCGCGCGGACGTCGGAATCGCCATGGGAGCGTCCGGGGCGGACGCCGCCGTGGAGACGGCGGATGTCGTGCTGATGTCGGATGCGCTGTCCAAGGTGCCGGAGGCCATCACGCGCGGCCGGCGCACGCGCGCCATCGTCATGCAGAACATCGTCCTGGCGCTCGGCGTCAAGGCGGTGTTCCTCGGCCTGGGCGCGCTGGGGATCGCCACGATGTGGGAGGCGGTCATCGGTGACATGGGCGTGGCGCTCCTGGCCATCGCGAACGCGCTGCGCGCGTTCCGATAGAGGCGGCCGGGGCGCCCTTCACTCGCCCGACGTGTCGTCCCGCTCCCGGATCTCCACCCGGCGGATCTTTCCGCTGATGGTCTTGGGAAGCTCCGTGGCGAACTCGATGATACGCGGGTACTTGTAGGGAGCCGTGGTCTTCTTCACGTGCTCCTGGAGCTCGGTTGCCAGTTCGGGGCTGGCCGCGTAGCCCCTGGCGAGCACCACGGTGGCCTTCACCACGGCGCCGCGGTCGGGGTCCGGAACTCCGGTGACCGCGCACTCCAGCACCGCGGGGTGCTCGATGAGGGCGCTTTCCACTTCGAACGGACCGATGCGGTATCCCGAGCTCTTGATCACGTCATCCGTGCGGCCCACGAACCAGTAGTAGCCGTCCTCGTCCTTCCAGGCCACGTCCCCGGTCCGGTAGCAGCCGTCACTCCACGCGCGGCGCGTGAGCGGCTCGTCCCGGTAGTACCCCTTGAACATGCCCACCGGCATCCGCGAATCCGTGCGGACCACGATCTGCCCTTTCTCTCCTACCTCGCAGCTCCTGCCCTCATCGTCCATGAGGTCGATGTCGTACCCGGGCGTGGGCAGGCCCATGGAGCCGGGCTTCGGCTCCATCCACGGGAACACGGCCACCGCCACCGTCATCTCCGTCTGGCCGTAGCCCTCCCGCAGCTTCAAGCCGGTCATGTCCAGGAACTGCGCGTACACCTCGGGGTTCAGCGGCTCACCGGCCACCGTGCAGTACTTCAAGGCGGAGAAGTCGTACGAGCGCAGGTTCTCCTTGATGAAGAAGCGGTACATCGTGGGTGGCGCGCAGAACGTGGTGACCTTGTGCCGGGAGATCACCTCCAGGAGCGCCGAGGGGACAAAGCGATCGTAGTCGTAGACGAACACGCCGGAGCCGGAGAGCCACTGGCCGTAGATCTTGCCCCACGCTGCCTTTGCCCACCCCGTGTCCGCCACCGTCAGGTGCAGGCCGCCGTCCTGGACGTTCTGCCAGTACTTCGCCGTCACGATGTGGCCGAGCGGGTACCCGAAATCGTGCTGGACCATCTTGGGCATCCCGGTCGTGCCGGAGGTGAAGTACAGCAGGCTCGGCTCGGTGGACTCGGTCTCGATCCGTCCCAGCGCGCGGCCGTCCGCCCGGGCGAGCTCCGTTCCCAGGTCCTTCCAGCCCTTCCTTTTCACGTCCAGGCCGATGCGGTGCTTCAGCGTCGGGGACTCCGGCGCCGCCGCGTCCACGTTGTCCAGCACCTTCTCCTCTCCCACGCAGATGATGGCCTTCACCCCCGCCGCGTTGTTGCGGTACACGATGTCCTTTCGGGTGAGCAGGTGGGTGGCCGGAATGGCCACGGCGCCGATGCGATGCAGGCCCAGCAGGCAGTACCAGTACTCGTGCCGCCGCTTGAGGATGAGCATCACCGGGTCCCCGCGCCCGATGCCCAGGGAGAGGAAGAACGCGGCCGCCCGGCGGGACAGCTCCGTCATCTGGGCAAAGGTGAACACGGCCTCCTCGCCCTTCTCGTTGCACCACACCATGGCGGTGCGCCCGGGCTCCCGGGCCGCCACCTCGTCCACCACGTCCCAGGCAAAGTTGAACTGGCGCGGGACGTTCACGCGGAAGTTCCGGGAGAAGTCCTCGTAGGAGGAGAAATCGGTGCGGGGGAGGAATCGATCCAGTACCACGGCTGCCTCTCTTTCTTGGGGCGGTCCTACAGGATGACCGCCACGAACCGGGCGGGGGCGCTGCCCAGCGCCTTCATCCCGTGCCCGTGGCGCGCGTCGAAGTAGATCGAGTCCCCCGGGGTGAGCACGATCTCGTGGCCATCGATGACCACCTTCAGCGTCCCTTCCAGCAGGTAGTTGAACTCCTGGCCCGGGTGCGCGTTCATCGGCACCGGCTCCGTATCCGGTCTCGGTGGCACGGTGATGACGAACGGCTCCATGTGCGCGTCCACGAAGTTGAACGCCAGGCTCTGGTAGGCGTAGTCCCGGCGGCGTTCCACCTTCACACCGCGCCCCGCCCGCGTCACGGCATACACGCGCAGGCGCGGCTCCTCGCCGGTGAGCAGGGAGGACAGCTCCACGTGGAACTTCCCCGCCACCTGGTAGAGGAAGCTGGCGGGGATGTCCGTCTCCCCGCTCTCGTAGCGGTGGTACACGTCCGCGGGAATGCCGAGGTCCTGCGCGCAGGTCTCCGCGGAAAGCTGGGCGATTTCCCGCAGCCCGCGGATGCGATCCGCGATCTGCCTGATCTGCTCGTTCATGGAAGGCCTCCGGGTTGAGAGAGGGGGACGCCCCAGTGTAGCGGAAACAGGGTCGCGGCGGAAAGGGGGGCGGCGGGGAAAAAAACAGGGCCATCCGCGCGCGCCGCGCCCGAATGGCCCTTGCAGAAGGAGGTTCTATGAAGATACAACAACAAAACAACCGGCCGCGGAGAATGTTACGCCTTGCGCCGTCGCCGCGGCACGGTTATCCTGACGTGGGGGAGTAACCGTCATGGCAGAGAGAATAGGTGATTTCCTCGTTCGCACCGGGGCAATGCAGAAACCCCAGGTGGATGCGGTCATCGCTGCCCAGAAGGCCGGGGACGCGCGGACCTTCGGCGAGATTGCCGTGGCCATGGGGTACGCCACCCGGGCGGCGGTGGACGGGTACGCCGCGGCGCAGCACTGACGTTCGTCCGTCGGCGCGGGGCGGGGGGCATGGGCAGGAGGCTGCGGGCGGTTCTGGCGTTCGGGCTGTGTGCCACCGGCGCCTTCTCCCTCGGGCTGGCCTTCGGCGGCGGAGGCTCCTTCGACATCTCCCCGGTGACGCTGCAGGGCACCTACTCATCCACAACCACCGAGGTACGCAGCGAAGTCTCCCTCACCGCCCGGCAGTTCCTGGATTTCACCTACGGGATGGTGGAGATCGGCTACGCGCTGAACCGGGGCAGCACGGAGCCCACGGCCGCTGCCACCAGCACCGCGTTCGCGGCCGTGCTCACCGGCGTCTCCTTCACCGCGGCGCTGAAGTACCCCTTCGAGCTCGGTCCCGTGGCCCTGTTCCCGATGGTCGGCGCCGAATACGTGCTGAACCTGGGCTACACGGATGACAAGGGCAACAACCTCAAGAGCACGCTTGCCGGTCCCGCCTCCGCGCTGAACGAGCTGTGGCTCAAAGGCGGCCTGGGACTGGACGTGTACCTCGGGCCCATCTTCGTGAGGCCCATCGTGGAGGCGGGCTTCAAACCGCTCGTATCGGGACGCTCCTCGAGCTGGACCTCCACGCAGGCCACCGGCACTACCACCATCACGCTGGGCACCTTCACCGTGGACATCGAGCTGCTGGTAGGTGTGAAGTTCTGAAGGTTTTCCCGTGATGCACCGGTGACCAATCAATGGCATACTCTACGTCATGACGTACCGAGCTTTCCTCCCGGTCCTGCTGCTGGTGCTGGTCGGTCCCGTGCTGGCCGCAGCGGCTTCCCCGGACACCGTGTCCGCGCAGGGCACGATCGTCTACCTGGACGGCACCGCCACGGTGGACGCCCGGCCCGCGGGGGTCGGTGACGTGATCCCCCTGGGGGCCACCATCCGCACCGCGGCCGCGTCCGAGCTCGAGGTCGTGTTCCGTGACAGGAACATCCTGCGCCTCGGGGAGCTCACCACGCTCGTGTTCAACCCGGGCAACCTGCAGGTGGGCAGCAGCCTCCAGCAGGGATCCCTCGCGCTGGTCCTGAAGAACCTCGTCAACGGCGCATCGGCGGACCACAATTTCTACATCCGCACGCCTTCCACGGCGGCCGGCGT
This sequence comes from Spirochaetia bacterium, assembly GCA_035686185.1. Taxonomy (GTDB): domain Bacteria; phylum Spirochaetota; class Spirochaetia; order SZUA-6; family Fen-1364; genus Fen-1364. The sequence continues at coordinate 4,632 of DASRZR010000203.1, forward strand.
TCGGGGCACGCTGTTCTTCATCAAGGTGGAGGACCCTTCGACCACCTACGTCTGCGTCTGCAACGGCGTGGTACAGCTCGCGGATGGCTCGCAGGTGGGGACCCTGAACGTGCGGTCTGCCCACCACACCGCGTACCGCTTCAGCGGGACTGGCGGCACCCCGACCGTGAGCCCGGCGCCGCTCCTGTACCACTCGGACGCTGACATGGAGGCGCTGGCCGCCAAGGTGGGCGTCACCGTTGACTGGACCGAGGCGCAGTAGCGGCTGACCGGCAGCCGCGGCTTACTTCAGCAGCGTGGGAAACGGGTTTCGCTCCCGGAAATCCCGCTGGTGCCAGTAGGGGTAGGGCAGCGTGGTTTCGCTGGCCGCGTCCAGCCGGGCCACCTGCGCGGGCGTAAGGGACCATCCCACGGACCCGAGGTTGTCCCGGAGCTGCTGCTCGTTTCGAGCCCCGATGATCACGGTGGAGACCGTGGGCCGCTGCGTCACCCAGTTGATCGCGATCTGGGGGACCGTCTTTCCCGTCTCCCTGGCCACCTCGTCAATCGCATCCAGCACGCGCCAGAAAACCTCGTCGGCCACCGGAGGGGCCGCGTCCCGGGTGCCCGGCAGCCGGCTGACGGCGGGCAGGGGCTGGCCCTTTCTGATCTTGCCAGTGAGCCGGGCCCAACCCAGCGGGCTCCACACCACGGCCCCGACTCCCTGGTCCAGCCCGAGGGGCAGCAGCTCCCACTCGTAGTCCCGTCCCAGCAGGGAGTAGTAAGCCTGGTTGGCAACATAGCGTGGCCAGCCGTAGCGGTCCGAAACCGCCAGGGACTTCATGAGGTGCCAGCCGGAGAAGTTGGAAACGCCGATGTAGCGGATCTTCCCCGCGGCCACCAGCGCGTTCAGGGTGCCCAGCGTCTCCTCCACCGGCGTCTTTGCGTCGAACCCGTGGAGCTGCAGCAGGTCGATATAGTCCGTCTTCAGTCGCCGGAGGCTTCCCTCCACGGCCTCCGTGAGGTGCATCCGGGAGGAACCCACGTCGTTGGGGCCGGTCCCGCGCCGGAACGTGGTCTTGGTGGAGATGAGGACCCGGCCGCGCCGGCCCGAAATGGCGCCTCCGAGCACTTCTTCTGACCTGCCATCGGAGTACACGTCGGCGGAGTCGAACATCGTGACGCCCGCCTCCAGGCAGACATCCACCAGCCGGGTGGCCTCCTTCACGTCCGTGGCGCCCCAGTTCCTGAAGAACTCACCCGTCCCGCCGAACGTCCCCGTGCCGAGTGTGAGCACCGGGACCATCAGGCCTGACCTGCCGAGCTGTCTTTGTTCCATGGTGCTGAAGGTACGCCCCCGCGCGTGCCGGAGCAAGGCGTGCGCCGACTCCCGCGCGGGCGCCTCACAGGCACGCGGCGAGGATTCGCACTCCTTCCTGTATCCGCGCGGGGGTGAGCATGCCGAAGCCGAGGATGATTGTGTCCGTCCATCGCCCCCGGGAGATTGCGTGTTCCTCCACCGGGTACACCCGGGCGCCCGCCTCCTGGACGCGTGACAGGAGGGTGGGCGTGAAGCGCACGCCGCGGAAACGCGCGCACAGGTGAAGGCCGGCGGCGCTGCCGAGCACCTCGACCCGGGTGCCGAACCGGCGGTACAGCGCGTCCACCAGCACCTTGCGGTGTCCGCGGTGGACCTTTTTCATGGCGTGCACGTGCTTCAGGAAGTGACCCTCCGCGATGAACCGGGCCAGCACGAGCTGCTCCACCGACGAGTTGTGCAGGTCCGTGAACCACTTCACCTCCCGGCCCCGGTTGACCAGCTCCGGCGGCAGCACCGCGTAGCCGATCCGCAGGGAAGGGCAGAGCGTCTTGCTGAACGTCCCGATGTAGACCACGCGCCGCGCGTCCAGGCCCTGGATGGAGCTGACGGGCGCCGACTCGTAGCGGAACTCGCTGTCATAGTCATCCTCCACGACGTACGCGCCCCGGGAGCGCGCGTACTCCAGGAGGCGCAGACGGCGCTGGATGGGCATCGTGGCCCCCAGCGGGAACTGGTGGGACGGTGTCACGTACACCAGCGCGGGCCGCGCGCCCGCCGGCAGACGGTCCACATCCATGCCGCGCGCGTCCACCGGGATTCCCTTCACCATGCCGCCGACTCCGGCGGTGATGAGCTGGATGTCCTGCGTGACCGGGTCTTCCAGGAGGCACAGGCGCCGGCCGGGCTTCACCAGGAGCCGTCCCACGATGCCCACCGCCTGCGTGGTCCCGCCGGTGACCAGCACCTGGTCGGGGTGGCACCGCACGCCCCGGTAGGCCGAGATGTAGCGGCAGATCTCCGTGCGAAGCTCCTGCCGGCCTTCCGGCTGTCCGTAGGACAGGTCCAGCGGCGTGAGCCGGGACCACACCTGCCGGCTCAGCCGCATCCAGGTGTGCAGAGGAAACCGGGCAAGGTCCGGCAGGCCGGAGCGAAAATCGACGATGTCGGAATGAAACGGGCGGAAGCGACCGCTCGCGATGCGAGAGAGGTCCGGGATCTCCCGCGGCGTGAAGCGCGCGCCCCGGGCCACGTACGTGCCGGATCCCGCTCGTGCCTCCAGGTATCCCTCGGCCAGGAGCTGATCAAAGGCCTCCAGCACGACGTTGCGGGACACGTCCAGCTCCCCGGCCAGGCGCCGGGTGGAGACCAGCCGGGCGCCGGGGGCGAGCTCCCCGGACTGGACCATTTCCCGCAGCCGGTCGGTGATCTGCCGGGTGAGAGGCTCGGCCCCGCGCCGGTCAATGTCGATGAAGGACACGGTGATACCCCCGCTAAAGTGGTTCCATGATTTAATCACGAAAGTGGCTCTACTTCAAACCACTCTACGACCCTAGATTCTCCGCCATGGACGGGAAGGAACGGTCGGTCGAGCGGCGCGGTCTGCTGGAGGTCATTCTTGCCATGGCGTTTGCCGGCAGCTCCGTGGTGGTGGGAAAGCTGCTGGCCGCGCGGGTGCCCGTGTTCCTCTCCGTGGAGCTGAGCCTGTGCGCCGCCCTGCTCGCCATCCTGCCGGCCCAGGTGGCGCGCCGAAGGGAGCTGCGGCTCCTGGGCCGCCGGGAGCTTGGGTACATGCTCCTGCAGGCGCTATTCGGCATCGTCCTGTTCCGCGCGTTCACGCTGTACGGGCTTCACTTCACCTCCGCGTTGAGCGCCGGCATCATCACGAGCGCCGCGCCGGCCATCATGGCGGTGCTCGCCACCACGCTGATGCGGGAGCGCCTGGGCGCGGGGGCGCTGGCCGGGCTGGCCCTCAGCATCGGAGGCCTGCTGGCCATCAACCTCTGGGGGCTTGACCCCGGGGCAGGAGGAGGCTCGCTGCCGGGCAACCTGCTCGTGCTGGCCGCCACGGTTTGCGAAGCGCTGCTCACGATCTTCCGCAAGCGCTCCGGGGGGCGTATCGGCTCCGTCACGAACACCACGGTGCTCGTGGCCATGAGCGCCGCCCTGATGCTGCCGTTCGCCCTGTGGGATCTCCGCGGGTTCGCGCTCTCGCAGATCGACGCGGTGGCATGGCTGTCCATCCTCTACTACGGGGCCGTGGCAACCGTGATCGCATACGTGCTCTGGGGTCACGGCGCGCTTCGGATTCCCGCCGCCCGCACCGGGATTGCCACCGCCGCGCTCCCCGTGACCGCCGTCGTGCTGTCCGCGCTGGTGCTGGGAGAGCCGCTTCGCCCCGCGCACCTGGCCGGCGGCGTCACGGTGATCGCCGGGATCATCGTGTCGAACCTGTAGTCAGGGGAACAGGTTTTTCCAGTCCCGCCGCACGTTCTCCGCGGCGCTGAACAGGTGGAGCACGGGAATGGACCAGGGCCACACGCGCCGCACCGGGGAGAGGATCGTGAAGTGGATCCTGCCGGGTCGGTTGGAGAAGGAGCCGGGGCACACGTCCATCACCTGCCCGTCCACCGGCACGCGCAGCCACAGGTGTCCGGACACCCGGGCCGGCTCCTTCACCCCGTGCACCACGTCCGGCGGGAACGCGCATTTCAGCGACTGCACGGCGTAGGAGCGGATTCCCAGCCGTTGCAGGATGAGCTTCAGCGCCATGCCTTTCTGGATGCAGTAGCCCTGCCCCCGCTCGAAGCACCGCTCCCAGGAGTCCCACGGGTTGCGGCGGGAGTAGCGCATCTTGCGCGCCGTGAGCCGCTGGGCGAAGGCAACCAGCTCCACGCCGCTGAAGCCAGAACGGCGGCACGCTGCCACGGCGTCATCCAGCGTGGTCACGCCGTCCACCGTGGAGCGCGGCTCTGGTGGAAGCAGGCGGGCCGAGCGCACCGAGAACGGCAGGAAGAACCCAAGGTACAGGAGCGCGCCGCCCAGCGTGATGCCTGCCGCGGCGGCCGCGCACAGGCCGGCAATCCGCAGGATGTGCAGGGGAAGCATTTTGAATGGGTATGCCGGGGCGCACGGTTGGTCAAGGCCCGGCGGGACCGCGTGATCAGCGCCCGCGTCACGGGAATCCGAGAAGCCGCGGGAGCCGACCGGCCAGCTTCACGACCCGGCGGCCAGGGGCAGGCTCATCGGCTGGATCGGCTTGAGGCCGGCCTCTATCTCCTCCCGCCTCGGCTCCAGGAACGGCGGAAGCGCCAGACGCTCGCCCAGGTGCTCCGCCGGCTCGTCCGAGGCGAACCCCGGTCCGTCGGTGGCTATCTCGAACAGGACTCCAGTGGGCTCCCGGAAGTAGATGGACTTGAAATAGAAGCGATCGATGACCGGCGTCACCGCGACCCCGGCGGCGCCGAGTTGCTGCTGCCAGGCGGCATGCTCGTCACTCGTGGGGGTTCGGAACGCCACGTGGTGCACGCCGCCCCGGCCGGCCCGGCCGAAGCCCAGCAGGGGCTGCAGCTCCAGGTGCACCTCGGCGCCGGGGCCGCCCGGCCCCACCTCGTAGACGAACACCTGGTGTCCCTCCGTGCTGCGATACTCGGGGCCCTTGCGGAAGCCAAGCCGCTTGATGAGGAAGCGGTCCGGAGCTTCCAGGCTCCGCACCGGGAAGCGCACGGCCCCCAGCCCGGTGATGCCCATCTCCGGCGGCACGGGGGCCGCCGCCCACGGGGTTCCGCCCGGCTTTCCCTCGTCGTCGATCAGCTCCAGGCTCTGGCCTTCAGGGTCCTGGAACGACAGCGTCCGCCGCCCGCTGGTGTCCACGATGCCGGGGTGCGTCACGCCGTAGCGCCGAAGCCGTGTGGACCAGTACTCCAGGGCGGCGCCGGGCACGCGGAACGCCGTGGCGGTCACCGTGCCGGCGCCGTGGATCCGCGGGCTGACGTGGGGCCAGTCGAAGAACGTCATGTCCGTTCCGGCGTGGCCGTCCGCGTCCGCGAAGAACAGGTGGTAGGCGCTGACGTCGTCCTGGTTCACGGTCTTCTTCACGAGACGAAGGCCCAGCACCTCCGTGTAGAAAGCGACGTTCAGCGACGGGTTTCCGGTAATGGCCGTTACGTGGTGAAGTCCCTTGAGCTCCATGGTGCTATTCCTCCAGCAGGCCCGAGATGCCCAGCCACTCGCGCGCGTCCTGTACCTCCGCGCCCGTGAGTGAATGTCCCCCCGGCTGCCATGACATCGTCAGGTGCGCGCCGGCG
>DASRZR010000204.1:0-3138 GCA_035686185.1 Spirochaetia bacterium
TCGCCGTCACCGAGGCTCGCAAGGTGAACGTCCCCATCGCGGCGGTGGTGGACACCAACTGCAACCCGGAGGGCATCACGTTCCCCATCCCCGGGAACGACGACGCCATCCGCGCCATCAACCTGTTTGCCCAGATCATCGCCAACGCCGTCATCGAGGCGGAGAACGAGGTGGGCCTGGAAGTCGTGGAGACGCTCCAGGAGGAGAAGGGGGAGGAAGAGTTCGCGGAGGCCATCGACAAGGGCGAGTTCGCCGCCCAGTCCAAGTACGACCAGGAAGAGGAGAAGGTGGCCGTTGCCGCGGCGCTGGGCGCCGCCGCCGCGGAGGAAGCCGGCACCGGTTTCACGGACAAGGACTACTCGAACTACAATCCGGATGAGGCGAAAAAGGAAGAGAGCGCTTCCCTCGACGAACCCGAGATCGACGAAGACAAGCTGTACAAAGAGTGAGAGGGAAGTAGCATGGAAATCAAGGCCACGGATGTAAAACTGCTCCGGGAGAAGACCGGGGCGGGGATGCTGGACTGCAAGAACGCGCTGGTGAAGTCGGACGGTGACTTTGCCAAGGCGGAACGCCTGCTCAAGGAGCAGGGGCTCGCGGCGGCGGTGAAGAAGAGCGAGCGCGCCACGAACAGCGGCAAGGTCTTTTCCCGGATCCTGCCGGACCGCGGCGTCCTCCTGGAGCTCACCAGCGAGACGGACTTTGTCGCGCGCAACGCGATGTTCCAGGAGCTGGGCCAGGCGCTGCTCGCCAAGGTCTGCGACCAGAAGCTCACGGAGCCCACCGACGAGCTGCACCTCATGGTGAAAGAGACCATCGGCAAGATCAAGGAGAACATGCAGCTCCGCCGCATCGTCACCCTGAAGGTCGGCCCGAACGACGTGCTGGTGGAGTACATCCACGACGACCGCATCGGCGTCATGCTGAAGTTCACCCTCGGGGACCGCAAGGCGTACGAGAACCCGAAGGTCAAGGAGACGCTGTTCGACTGCGCGCTGCACGTGGCGGCCTTTGCCCCGATGTTCCTGACCAGGGACAAGGTCAGCGCCCAGTTCCTCAAGGAGCAGGAGGAGATCTTCACGAAGCAGGCGGAGCAGCTCGGAAAGCCCGCCAACGTGACGCAGGGCATCGTGAAGGGAAAGGTCTCCAAGCTGCTTGCGGAGATCTGCCTCATGGACCAGCCGTTCGTGAAGGACGACAAGCGCAAGGTGTCCAAGGTCCTGGAAGACCTGGCCAAGGAGGCCGGGACGAAGATCGAGCTCGTGGAATACGCGTACGTGAAGCTCGGCGCGGAGTAGGGGATGCAGGAAGGGGCGCCGGAGGGCGCCCCTTTTTCCAGAGGAATCCGACCCGGGAGGTACTGGTATGACGAGAGACAAGATCAAGAGCCAGGCCGAAGAGAGGATGAAGAAGAGCATCCAGGCGCTGCAGGACGAGTTCAAGACGCTGCGCGGGAGCCGCGCCTCCCAGAGCCTGTTCGAGAAGATCCGCGTGGACTACTACGGCAACAAGGTCCCGCTGAACCAGGTGGCCACGCTGTCCATCCCGGAAGCCCGGCTGGTCATCATCCAGCCGTGGGACCGCTCGGTCCTCCCCGAGATTGAGAAGGCCATCCAGAAATCAGAGCTCTCCGTGAACCCGAACAATGACGGCAAGGTCATCCGTATCGCCATCCCCCCGCTCACCGAGGAGCGGCGCAAGGACCTGGTGAAGGTGGCCAAGAACACCGCCGAGCAGTCCCGCGTGTCCATCCGCAACGTCCGCCGGGACGCCAACGAGGAGATCAAGAAGTCCAAGACGGACTCCGAGCTCTCCGAGGACGAGGCCAAGAAGGCCGGGGACGAAATCCAGAAGCTGACGGACAAGTACATCGAGGACATCAACAAGCTCCTCGAGGCCAAGGAAAAGGAAATCCTCGAGGTGTGAGCCCCGCGGGCGCTTCTGGCGGACCCCGCCTCGATCCCGGAAAGCTTCCCCGTCACGTGGGGATCATCATGGACGGCAACGGCCGCTGGGCCACCGCCCGCGGGAAGGCGCGCTCCGAGGGGCACCTGGAAGGCGTGAAGGCCGCCAAGCGCGTGGTGGCCGCCGCCGCGGAAGCAGGTCTCCCGTTCCTGAGCCTGTACACGTTTTCCACGGAGAACTGGTCCCGGGCCCAGGAGGAAGTCTCCTACCTGATGTTCCTCGTGCGTTCCTACCTGCGCCGGGAATACGACTTCTACAGACAGAACGGGATCCGCATCGTGCACAGCGGCAACATGGAGAGGCTGCCCCCGGACATCGCGCGGGAGATCGCCGACGTGGTGCGGGACACCGCCGGGTTCACCGGCCTCACGGTGAACCTGTCCATCAACTACGGCGGCCGGGACGAGATCCTGCGCGCGTTCCGGCGCTACCTCGCCGCCGGCAGCGGCCAGCCGCTCACCGAGGAAACCTTTCGCGGGCACCTGGACCAGCCGGAGCTGCCGGACCCGGACCTCATCATCCGCACCGCGAACGAGCAGCGTCTTTCCAATTTCCTCCTGTGGGAGTCCGCCTACGCGGAGCTGCACTTCAGCCCCCGCCTCTGGCCGGAATGGGATGCGGAGGACCTGTACCGCGCGCTGGAGGACTACGCGGGGCGCGCGCGACGCTTCGGGGGCAGCGCGTGAACTGGAAGTCATTTGGCGTGCGCGTGGGGCTCGTGGTGGTGGCGTTCCCCGTCTTTGCCCTCTTGATCTTCGGGATCCCGCACCTGCACCACCTCGCCTTCAACGTGGCGGTGGTGGCGGCCACGATCGCGGGCGCGTACGAGATGGCCGCCTTGTTCCGGGCGCGCGGCATCTCCACCTCCCGGCACCTGGCGCCCCTCCTGTCCGCGGCGTTTCCCATTGGCGCGTACCTGGAGGTGAGCGGGATGTTCTCTCCCGGGTGGATGGGGATCTGGGTCCCCGCCGCCATGGGAATCCTTCTGGTCCGTGCCGTGTTCTTCCACGGCGACCGCAAGCTCACGTCCGTACTGGCGTTCACCTCCTCATCGACATTCACGTTCTTCTACCCGGGCTTCTTCCTGGCGTGGATCGTGCGCTTCTCCGCTCTCCGTGAGCCGTCCCTGAGCATCCTGTACTTCCTGTGCCTCGTGTTCGGCAACGACATGCT
>DASRZR010000205.1:0-6489 GCA_035686185.1 Spirochaetia bacterium
CGGGAAGCGTATCAGTGTCTGACAGTCCGCGACTAGCGGATGTTCTTCAGCGCCAGAGGCGCCACGAAGTCTACATTCGACTTGTCGACGAATCCAGCCCCGGTGTTGATGTGCAGGCCGGAGAAGCCATACACCTTCGACAGCGCGACCTGGAGGATGGGCAGGTATCCCTGCAGCCACTCCTGCTGGTCGATGACCAGGCCGGTCCAGCCGCCCTTGATGGCGGTGATGGTGGCGGGGGAGAGGTCGAAGCCGGCGATCTTGATGTCCCCGGCCTTCTTGCCGGCCGCCTTCATGTAGGTCTCCGCCGTGGCGGTGAGGCCGCCGTGGTCGGTGACGATGAGCTTCACATCCGGGTGCGCGGAAACGTAGCCCGCGAACGTGGGGGCGCCGGCGGGGGCGTCCTTGTTCGTGGCCGCGTCGATCTCGAGGTAGTCCACGGTGAGGCCGGCGGACTTCAGCGCGTCGATGACGCCCTTGGTGCGCTCACCGCGCGCCGGCTGGGACAGCAGGCCCCACACCATGGCGCGGTCACCCTTCTTCAGGGCGAAGCGCTTCACCGCCTCGGCTCCCAGGGCATGGCCGGCGGAGTAGTTCTCCGCTCCGACGTACCCGAACCCGTTGGCCGCGTACTTGCCCTCGGCCTTGTCCAGCGTCGTGTTCTGGCTGGTCACGATGATGCCCTTCGCCTCCGCCTGGTCAATGAGGGCGTCGAAGGCCGCGTCACCCGGGTGTCCCATGATGCAGATGCCGTCCGGCTTGGTGGCCATGGCTTCCTGGAACTGCTGGATCATCTTCTGCGGATCCCAGTCAGACCAGACGTAGTCCACCTTCACGCCGAGATCGGCCTCGGCCTGGCGGGCGCCGTTGTACACGTTGACGGCGAACACGCCGCCCTGCGGCCCGCCCGGGAAGAACACGATGCGGAGTCCCTTGGCCCACTGCGTCTGCGCGACGGCGACCTGCGCCACCATCGCCAGGGCCAGTACCACGCACGCGATCACGAGTGCTCTGCGCTTCATACTGGAAACCTCCTCGCGGAATCTCTCAAAGCCCCGACGGGGCTTTACATCCTCGTGTTGTCCGCCTCCATGCGCTGGCGGTAGGTATCGATGCTGCGCCGGTCCACGAAGACCACACCCGTGTCGATGACCGCGGGCAGGCGGCGGCCTTCCACCGCGTCCTTCAGCCGCTCCACGGAGAGCCAGCCCATGCGGTAGGTGTTCTGCACGACGCAGAACGCGATGGACCCGTCCCGGATGCCCTGCAGCGTGTCCCCCAGGTCATCGAAGCCGGCCACCAGGACCCTGCCGGCCCGGCCCTGAGCCTTCAGGACCGCGGCCGCGGCGGGCGCCCCCTCCGCGGACACGCTGAAGATCGCCGTGAGATGGGGGAACCGGGCGAGCACGTCCTCCGACTTGTTCACCGACATGGCGAAGTCCCCGCCCTCGTCCACGACCTCCACCACGGAAATCCCCGGCGCATCCGCGGACAGCGCCCGCTCGAAACCGCGGGTGCGCAGGTTCAGGTTCGTGGCAGCCATGCCGCCCTGCAGGACGGCCACCGTGCCCGTGCCGCCCATCTCCCGGGCCAGGCGCCGTCCCGCTTCGTAGCCGGCGCTCTCGTTGTCCGTGCCGATGTAGGTGAGCGCCTCGCTGGACGGGGCCGGCGCATCCACCGTGATCACCTTGATCCCGGCCTGGACAGCCTCGTGGATCACGGCAACGAGCCCCTGGTCATCGTTGGCGGAGATCGCGATGCCGCTCACCCCGCGCGCGATGAGATCCTCAATCACCTTCACCTGGAGCGCGACATCGAACCGGGGCGGCGCGTCGATCTCCGACACGATCCCGTACTTCTTCGCCGCGTCCTCGAAGCCACGGTACACCGGCTCGAAATACGGGTGCACACCCTTGGGAACAATGACGAATGTGAGCGGTGCCGACGACGGCGGCGGCGAGGTCACAGCTTCATGCGAGGGACCGCCGAAGGCCGTCCCGGCGCACAGGAGCATGCCGAGCATGGAGAACGCAGCGAGTCGAGGGCCCTGCTTCATCCGACTTCCGAGGGTGTAGCATGCAGGAAACGAGCCAAGGAGACTTCTGGCTGCGAGGAAAATAACTGTTTGGCTCACAAGTAATTACCGAGGGTGTTCCTCCCCCCGGTCCCGCTTTCGGCTTGTCCCTCGGGCGGGATTTCTCGATTTGGGTAAAACTGGGTAATTCCTGGGATACGCGCTATTTGATCGAGTACCGCTTCATCTTGTTGTACAGGGTCTTGCGGCTCATCCCCAGCTCACGGGATGCCACCGAGCGGTTGTAGCCGGTGCGCTTCAGGACCTCGATGATTGCCTCCCGCTCCTGCTTCCACAACTCGGGCAGCGCTGCCTCGGCGGTCCCTTCCAGCAGGAAGTCATGGGACAAGAGCGGGCGGTTCTGCTCGGAAAGGAGCACGGCGGACTCCACCGCGTTCTTCAGCTCGCGCACGTTTCCCGGCCACTGGTAGGTCCGGAGGAACCGCAGGGCTTCCCGGGAGATCTCTACGCCGGGCTTGCGGTAGCGGACGCGAAAGACGTCCAGGAACAGCATGACAAGCGGCTCGATGTCCTCCCGCCGCTCCCGCAGCGGGGGGATGGTCACGGACACCCCTTTCAGCCGGTAGTACAGGTCCAGCCGGAAGCGTTTCTCCCGGATCATCTCGGAAAGGTCCGCGTTCGTGGAGGCGATGATGCGCGCGGAAAGGGGAATGGACCGCGTGGAGCCCACGGGCTCGAAGGACCGTTCCTCCAGCGCCCGCAGCAGCTTGGTCTGCAGGTGCTGGCCCATGTCGCCGATCTCGTCGAGGAAGATCGTGCCGGCGCCCGCGGCCTCGAACTTGCCGGGCACCGTGGCATGAGCGCCGGTGTAGGAGCCCTTCTCGTGGCCGAACAGCTCGCTCTCCAGCAGCTCGGGAGGGATGGCGGCGCAGTTGATGGCCACGAACGGCTTCCCCGATCGTCCGCTCCTCTGGTGAACGAAGCGCGCCAGCATCTCCTTGCCCGTGCCGCTCTCTCCCTGCAGGAGCAGCGGGATCTCGGAATCCATCACCTTGCGCAGGGTGGTGACGATGTGCTTCATGGCGGCGCTCTCGGTGACGAAGCCGTCCCCCGTGGCCTCCTGCTCCGGCGCGCGCTCCGCGCCCCTGCCGATGCACAGGCGGTCGGCCAGCGCCACGATGTCCTGGTTGTCGAACGGCTTTTGCAGATAGTCCACGGCGCCCAGCTTCATCGCTCGCACGGCGGTGTCCACGCTGGCGAACGCGGTGATGATCACCACCGAGGCGCCGGCGGCGCGCAGGTCCTCCAGCAGGTCCGTGCCCGCGAGGTCGGGGAGTTTCAGGTCTACGAAGGCGCAGTCGAAACGTTCTCCCCGGGCGCGGCGACGTGCATCCGCGCCGGTGGCCACGGAGGCTACGCGGTAGCCCTCCAGGGACAACGCCTTTTCCAGTCCGAGCCGCATGCCCTCCTCATCGTCCACAATGAGGATGGAAAAGTCCTGGCGGCCGCGCGTCGACGCGGGTGACCCCGGCATCACGTCTCCTCCCGGCGGGGGAACCAGAGCGTGACCGTGGTGCCCACGTCAAGCTCGCCGGCCACGGTGATGGAGCCCCCGTGCTGCGCCATGATGGTCTGGCTGAGCGCGAGCCCCAGCCCCGTGCCGTACCCTTGCTTGCGCGTCACGAACGGCTGGAAGATGCTCTGCCGGGTGGCCTCGTCCATGCCCACGCCGTTGTCTACCACGCGCACCGACCAGCCGGCACCCTGTGCGCACGCGTCGATCCAGACCCGGCCGTGATCGTGATGGATGGCCTGGATGGCGTTGTACAGCAGGTTGAAGAACACCTGCTTGATCGCGTCCCCGTCTCCCTCCACGACGGCCGGGCCGGGGAACGGCTTCACCTCCACCTGCACGCCCTTGATCCGGAGCTTCGGCGTGAAAAGCTGGACCACCTCGGAAACGATGGACTCCAGCGTCACGTCGGTGAACGCCAGCTCTTCGTCCGTGGCGTGGTGCAGGAGGTTGCGCAGGAGCCGGTTCATGCGCTTGATCTCCGTCTCCATCCGTTCCAGGAACACGCCGTTCTCTCTCTCCTCCAGCCGGCCCGAGCGCAGGAGCTGGACGTGGTTCAGGATGATGCCCAGCGGGTTGTTGATTTCGTGTGCCACGCCGGCGGAGAACCGGCCCACGGCCGCCATCTTCTCGCTGGTCACGAGCATCTTCTTGCTCTCCTCCAGCCGGGCAAGGTCCTCCTGGAGCTGCTCCGCCATGCGGGTGAACCCGCGGTACAGCTCACCGAACTCGTCTCCGCGCTCCACGGGCAGCCGCACCTGGTAGTCCCCGCGGCCCACCGCCTCCGAGGCGGCAAGCAGCATGCGGATGGCGCCGATGACCTGGCTTCCCCAGAAGATGAACAGCACAATGGCCACCGCGACGCAGATCAGCGGGATGATGGAAAGCTGCGTGAAGCTGCGCCACCAGTCCGCCAGGGTGAGGGAGGACGGGCCTCCCGCGAACAGGAAGCCCTTGGCCGCCGGTCCCATCTCGAACCAGGAACCCACGTACTTGTACAGTCCGCCGTGGTAGCGGTAGCTGCCGGAGAAGACACTTCCCGTCATGGGATGCGCCCTCACCCACAGCGCACCGGCCGCGTCGATTCCCGGCAGCGACGTGTAGCGGTACAGGCCCTGGGCGTACAGCGCGATCCCGATGTTGAACCGCAGGGAAAGCGTCTCCAGGTACCCCCGGTTGAACGCCTTCTGCAGGGCCACCAGCCCTATCACGTGTCCCTGCTGGAACACGGGCATGTAGAAGGTGGCGTAGATGCCGTCCGAGGTCTGCGCGTAGTCCGGCTGGCCGGCCAGGCGGGAGGGAGTCTCCAGCGGCACGCTGGCGTGGATATACGTGGAGTTGCCCACCACCACGACCGACGTGTAGTGGTCCCCGTCCGTGCGGTAGACGGCAATGGTGTCGATGGACTCGTTGAGCATGCGATTTTCCAGCTCGTCCCGCAGGACCGCGATGTCCCCGTCCAGCGTGTCCTTGCTGAAGAAGCCCCAGTACTTGTTGTACACGTACAGCTTGCGCCTCAGGGTGTCCGACGTGGCCAGCCGCGAGATGCTGGTGCGGTACAGCTGCTCCGTGTCCGCGATGTCCTTCTGGATCAGGTCCAGGGCGGAGCGGAAGCGCGCCGCCTGGGACCGGCCGCTCGACTCCACCACCACGGCGGCGGCCACGGCGATGGCGACGAGCACGGGGACCAGCAGGGCGCTGATGGAGGTGACGAGGAGACGGGCGCGGAGCTTCACACCGGGGCGATTGTAAAGGAAAGGTCGGCGGCGCGCAAAGCCGGTCCGGGGGCCGGCAGCGAAAGCGGGTTACTTCGGCTCGTACTCCGGCCGGGCCGGCGCGAAGCACTCGATGGCCTCGCTGTCCTCCAGTGCCTCGGCGCCGTGGCGCTCGTTCGCGGTGAAGCACCAGCCGGTCCCCGCTTCGGCCAGCAGCTCCCGGCCATCGCCCCAGAGCATGCGCATCCGGCCCCGGATGAGGTAGCCATTCTGCGACGGGGCGTGCTCGTGCATCGGGATACGAGCGCCCTTCTTCAGCTCGAAATGGCAAAGCATGATCTGGTCGTTGTAGGCGATGGTCCGGCGGAGGATCCCCGGCGGATTCTCAACCGCCGGGGATTCAGAACGCCGCGCCGTGGGCCGGTTCATTTGTCGCTCTTCAGGATCTTGGCCACCTTCGGCGCCCGGATGCGGTGCACGTTCGGGAACCCGGAGCCCAGCAGCGGCCTTCCGTAGTTGTAGAAGTCCCACGTGGTGTCGTTGCCCACGGCGTTCAGGAACTCCTTGGGCATGCGCTTGGTCTTGGCGGCGATCTCCTCCAGCGCCACGAGCTTGTAGTCCACGGAGTAGTTGCCGGTGCGCTGGATGGTGATGGAGCCATCCTGGTCGTGCCAGATGGCGAACTGCGCCGCCTTCTCTCCCACCTCGCGCGCCTCGTGGGCGTCCACGTCGGAGACTACGCCGAGGTACGAGCGCTGGGCGTAGCCCAGGGTGTCCGCCCGCACGCGCTTGATCTTCAGCTTTTCCTTGATGAGGTCAGAGAGCATGTCACCGAGGGCGCCGGAGCCGGAGAGCTGCACGTTGCCGTGCGCATCCGCTTCCTTGCTGCCGCTGAGCTTCGTCATGAACGGCTTGCCGTCCTTGTCCACCACGCCCTCGCTCACCGCCACGAGGCAGCGCCCACGCTTGTCCATGACGGACTTCACATCTCCCAGGAACTGCTCCTCGGAGAACGCCCGCTCGGGCACGTAGATGAGGTTCGGTCCGTCGTCGTCGTACTTGCGGCCCAGCGTCGCGGAGGCGGTGAGGAAGCCGGCGTTGCGGCCCATGATGACGCCGATGAACACGCCTGGCAGGGCACGGTTGTCCAGGTTGTAGCCCATGAA
>DASRZR010000206.1:0-3962 GCA_035686185.1 Spirochaetia bacterium
GACGTCAGCCTCTTCCGCCAGATCCCGCTCCTGGTCCTTCCCGTCATCACCGTCTCCCTCGTGCTGCTGGGATACGTCGCGCGGATGGTGAGGGCCAGCGTCATCGAGGCATCCCGTTCTCCGTACGCCCGCACCGCCGTCCTGAAGGGCCTCCCCCCGCTGCGCGTGACCTTCCGCCACATACTGAAGAACGCGCTCCTGCCGTCGGTGACGATCATCGCCATGAACATCGGATGGCTGTTCGGAGGGATCATCGTCGTGGAGTCCGTGTTCGGGTTCCCGGGGCTCGGCAGCCTCGTGCTGTTTGCCATCCAGCAGCGGGACGTTCCGCTCATAGAGGACGTCGTGCTCCTCATGGCCGGCGCGTACCTCGTTCTCAACCTGCTGGCGGACATCGCCTACGCGTTCCTCAACCCGAGGATCCGGTACTGACGATGAGCACGGCTGCCGCGCCCGCACCAGGCCCCCGGGGGAATCGGACCGAGTCGCGTCTCCGGCAGCTTCTTGCCGAGACGGCACGTTCCGTGCGGGAGAGCGCGGAAACGCTCCGGCGCCTGTGCGCGTCCCGTGCCGCGCTCATCAGCATGCTCATCCTGCTGTTCTGGCTGGCGCTGTCCATCGTCGGGCCGGTCGTGGCCCCGTACAACCCCACGAAGCACAACCTTGCCGCGCGGTTCACGGGGCCGTCCCTGCAGCACCCGTGCGGGACCGACCGCTTCGGCCGGGACGAGCTCAGCCGCATCATCGTGGGAAGCCGCACGGTGTTCCTCCTGTCCGCCTCCTCCACGCTGCTGAGCCTCGTGGTGGGGACGTTCGTCGGCCTGGCGTCCGGCTACGTGGGGGGAGCCGCCGACGAGGCGATCATGAGGTTCACGGACATCCTCATGTCCTTCCCGTCGCTCCTGTTTGCCATGATGATGCTCGGCGTCATGGGCCCGAGCTTCCTGGGCGTGGTGATCGTCATCGCCATCGTGTTCTTCCCGCGGATCGCGCGCGTGGTGCGAAGCGTCGTGCTGGACCTGAAGACCAAGGAGTTCGTGGAGGCCGCCAAGGTGCGCGGGGAAAGCGGCTTCTACATCATGGTCGTCGAGATCTTTCCCAATACGCTCGGGCCGCTGGGCGTGGAGGCAGCGGTCCGGTTCGGCTACGCCATCTTCACCAGCGCCTCCCTCGGTTTCCTCGGCCTTGGCGTGCAGCCACCCACGCCGGATTGGGGTCTCATGATGAGTGACGCGCAGGCCTACGTCACCACGGCGCCGTGGATGGCGATCTTCCCGGCCGTGGCCATCGCCAGCCTCACGGTGGCAGTCAATTTCCTGGCGGACGCCATTCGCAAGCTGGAAAGCGGGGACCTGTAGCATGCGCGGCCCGGCGAGGCACCGTCATGGATGACCCGATCCTCCAGATCCAGGACCTCGACGTGTGCTACACCACGCGATCCGGCGTTCGGGCCGCCGTCAAGGGACTGGACCTCACGCTGCGTCGGAACGAGACCTACGGCGTGGTGGGTGAATCCGGGTGCGGCAAGAGCACGCTGGCGTTTGCCATCATGGGGTACCTGGAGCGCAACGGGGCGGTGACGCGCGGCCGCATCCTGTTCAACGGGGAAGACCTGCTCTCGAAGTCCCGGCGCGAGATGCGCGGGTGGTGGGGAAAGAAGCTTTCCATGATCTACCAGGACCCTACCGCGGCGCTGAACCCGTCCCTGAAGATCGGCGCGCAGGTGGCCGAAGTCCTGCAGGCGCACACCCGCGTTTCCCCGCGGGAGGCGCGGCACCAGGCCGTGGCGATGCTGGAACGGCTTCAGATCGCGGATGCGCCGCTCGTCGCGGACCGCTATCCCCACCAGCTCTCCGGCGGGATGCGGCAGCGCGTGTGCATCGCCATGGCGTTCATCACCAAGCCGGACCTCCTCATCCTGGACGAGCCCACGACGAACCTGGACGTGACCACGGAAGCGGCCATCCTGGACATGCTGAACGACCTGAAGAACGACTTCAGCGCCACCACGCTGTACATCACCCACGACCTGGGAGTGGTGTACAAGGTCTCCGACCGCGTCGGCGTGATGTACGCGGGCCGGCTGGTGGAGGAGGGTTACATCGCGGACGTGATCTGCTCCCCCCGACACCCGTACACGCGCGGGCTTCTGCGCTGCATCCCCGAGGTACTGCGGGACAAGAACACCCGGCGGCTGACTCCCATCCCCGGCAGCGTCACGGAGCTGGACTCCGTGACGGACGGCTGCGCGTTCTCGCCACGGTGCGCATCTCGCGGGGAGAAGTGTCTCCACGACATGCCGCTGCTGCAGGCAGACGGACACAGGTCCGTCCGCTGCCACTACGTCCGGGAAGTGGCCGCCCGGGAGCGGACCGCCGCCTCCTGCGAGGAGGAGCCAACGATGCCGGAATGCCGGGACACGGGCCCCGTGCCGCCGTCCCCCGTCCTGCTGTCGGCGGCGGGGGTCCGCAAGGTGTTCGGAGACTCCGCCTCCCTGTTCCGGCGCGGCTCGAAGGGCGCCGTGCGCGCGGTGGACAACGTGTCCCTTTCCGTTGCCCGACGGTCCACGCTGGGGCTGGTCGGAGAGAGCGGGTGCGGAAAAAGCACGCTGCTTCGCGTCATCTGCGGCCTGGAGGAGGCCACGGGAGGACGCGTCACGTTCGATGAGCAGGACGTGTCCGTGCCCATCGGGCGGCGGCGGCGTGACGTGGCTCGGCGGATCCAGGTCGTGTTCCAGGATCCCCGGTCCACGCTGAACCCGCGCAAGACCATCGGCCAGGCCCTCCAGCGGCCGCTGCGCCTTACGGGTTGCACCCGCGCGGAAGCGGAGACGCGCGCCCGGGACCTCCTGGAGTCGGTGAACCTCGGCCCGGACTACCTGGACCGCTACCCGGAGCAGTTGAGCGGCGGGCAGAAGCAGCGCGTCGCCGTTGCCCGCGCGTTTGCGAGCAGCCCGGACCTCATTCTCTGCGATGAGCCGACCTCCAGCCTCGACGTGTCTATCCAGGCGTCCATCATCAATCTCCTCCTGGACCTGCAGCGGCAGAAGGGGACCGCGTACCTGTTCATTTCCCACGCGCTGGGGGTCGTGAGCTATCTCTGCGACACGATGGCCGTGATGTATCTCGGCGCCGTGGTGGAAAGGGGGCCGACGAGCAAGGTGCTCTCCCCGCCGTACCACCCCTACACCGAGGCGCTGCTGTCCTCCCTTTCGGTTCCCAAGCCCAACGCGACGCAGGCCCGCATCCGGCTGCCCGGCTCCGTGCCGAGCGCCCGGGAGGTCCCGGCGGGATGCCGTTTCCATACGCGATGTCCGCGCAAGCGCGGCCCCGTCTGCGAGACGGTGGAGCCGCCGTGCCAGGCCACGGACGCGGAGGCGGACCATGTCATCTGGTGCCACATTCCCCTGGAGGAATTGAGACTGATGGAGCCCGTGTTCAAGGAGGTGTGAGGTGGACGTCAACGCACAGTTCTGCTACCGGGAACGGCCGAAGCTGCGGGTCATGTCGGATCGGCAGCGGCAGGTCATCTATCGTTCCGCGCTGGAGGTCCTGGAACGGACGGGCGCCCGGCTGTACTCACCGCGCGCGGTCTCTCTCATGCGGGAAGCGGGGGCGGAGGTCATCGACGATCACCTGGTCCGAATCCCGTCCGGCGTGGTGGAGAACGCGGTGGCAACCGCCGGGAAGAGAGAGGTGCTCGCGGACCGAAACGGCAGGCGGAAGATCCTCCTGGAGGGGGACAACGTCTACTTCGGACCGGGGTCGGATAACCCCTCCACGATCGACCTGGATACCGGTGAGCGGCGCACCAGCGTGTTGAAGGACGTGCAGCGCGCCGCCCGGCTGGCGGACGCGCTTCCCCACATCGACTTCCTGATGTCGTTCGCGCTCGCAAGCGACGTACCCTCGCGCGCCGCGGACGCCACGCACTTCGAGGCCATGGTGGCCAACTCCACGAAG
>DASRZR010000207.1:0-13038 GCA_035686185.1 Spirochaetia bacterium
GCACATCGCGAGCAGCGCACCCGCGATCAGGGCCCCTCGAAGGCGACGCGCTACCATCGGAACAGCACTCCGACGGTCGTAGGCGGGAAGTCGTGCATCATCCATCCCTGGCCGAGAAGATTGGTGCCGAACCCCAGCGCATACTTGAACTCCTGCCGGAGATAGAACGTCGTGCCGGGGAAGCCGGCTTCCAGCCACCAGTTCACCACGTCGAGGTAGAAGTCCGTGTCGTTCTGCAGGCCCGACGTGCTGGGCGCGGAAAGGATGAACCCCGCTCCGGAGGAGGCCCCGATCCGAACCGGGGCATCCGGCGCGAGGATGAGGTACGAGCCGAGCCCCGCGAAGAAATCCGCATGCAGGACGACGCGAGGGGCGAAGTTCAGCGGTGGCTGCACCCACAGGTAGCTTCCGAACGTGAAAAAGGTCCAGTCCGGCGCCGGGTAGTATCGCAACGCCACCCCCAGGCCCAGCAATTGGCCCAGCGTGGAGTTGAGCTCCAGGCCGTAGTGGTGCTCGGGGACCAGCGGGGCGAGCCGAATGTCCTTTCCGGGGGTGAGGGCCACGGTCTGATCGGAGGGATGGTAGCCGGGCTTGCTCTTGCTCAGGAGGACGCGGGTTCCCGGCGCGATTGACTCCGCCGGCATGGAGAGCCGTCCATCCGTGATCCTCCCGATGTCCTGGTCATCGGAAAGCCGCACCCGCATGCCCTCATCGGGAGAGACGAACACGATGCGGGGGGCTGCCGAGCCGCCGGCCCCGAGCCCCGGAATGAGCGACGTGGACAGCGAGAGGTTCAGCTCGCTGAAGAAGGCAAGGTTGAACGGCGTGGACGCCTGGACGCCGGCCGCCAGCTTCCCGGTGGCCACGTTCCAGCACTGGATGGAGTAGTAGATATCGTCGCCCTGCACGCTGTACAGGCCGGTCACCGCGAGGGTGGCGCCGACCGTGCGGGCTACTCCCAGGGCATCCGGTTCCGTGACGGGCCGGGACAGGTCGACCGACCGGGAGGCAGCCGCATCCTGCCACGAGGCGGCGGGGATCACCGCGAACCCGCCGGCGCTGAACGCGGCGGTCACTGCCTCCGTGATCGTCTGCTCGTAGTCGCGGGTATCGGTGCCCGGGGACAGGTCCTTGACCGGGAAAACAACGCACTCGGCCCCCGGGGGGGCGCCCTGTGCCGCCACCGGCAACGCGCAGGCGAGGAGCGTGAGCAGGAAAAGGTGACGGGCCGGTTTCACGTGACGACTCAATGGCACAGTCTATTCATCGTCCGGGCCGATTTCAAGGCGACGCATTGCGCCGGGGGCGCTGATTTACTACACTGGGGCCAGAGACATGCTCGCCCAGGACCTTCTGCCGTTGCTGCGCGCGTTCGCGGTGAAGACGCGCAGCCCGAACGTGGACCTTCGCCAGTTCGTGGACTCCCTGCCCAAGGGCCAGGGGGACGCGGCCGAAGTGGAGGCGGCGGTGAGAGGGCTGCCGCCGGACGCCGCCATCGTGGTGTCCAAGGAGGGGGAGCATCCCCGGCTGCTTACCTTACCGGACTTCTACCTCGTGGCGCTGGTGGAGGAGTACCGCCGGCTGGCGGACGAACCCGCCCGCCCGTTCCCGCGCGACGAGACCGTCCCCGCCAAGATTCCGCCCAAGGCGATCGTTGCCGCGGACGTGAAGGGCCAGCTCGGCGCGCTCATCCAGACGAGCGCCCCCGGGATGAAGGACATCGTGCGGCTGCAGTTCCCCGAGGGGGTGGACTCCCTGCTCGTTCCCCAGGCGAGCGTGGCGGTGGCGCTCGTGGAGGCCGCGGTGGCGAAGGTCAGCCGATATCTCCAGGACGGGAAGAACGCCGCCTACGCGGAGACGAAGCTTCTCGGCGGCCTGCGCGGCAGCGAGGTGGCCGTCCGCCAGGCCATGGAAGACGTGGCGCTGCGGCCGAAGAAGGCGGCCGCCACGGTCATGGCGCCGACCGATTTCACGTTCCGCTTCTGGACGCTGCTGTCCAACCTCGTGATCAAGGACTTCCAGGCCAAGTCCGAGAAGACCGACCAGGACATGGCCGTGATCCAGTCCGCGTACATCATCGGGTACGCGGTGTTCCACAAGAAAGGCGCCGTCCAGCGGGAGAGGGAGTGGAGCGAGGACAGGAAGCGCCTGGAGACGCAGGTGCGCAAGGCGCCGTTCGTGTTCGGGTTCCAGGACCTGTACGCGCTCACCGACGAGAAGGGCACCCCGTTCGTCACGAAACACAGCCAGGACTTCATCCACTCCTTCCTCAAGGAAAAGACCACGCGGGGCGCCAGCGAGTCCCTGCCGTCCATCATCCGGGTCCACGCCAAGGCCCAGAAGAAGGACTACTTCATCCACAAGGACTACGTGGTGCCGGTCTTCCTGCGCAAGCTGGCAGAGTGCAGCGAGGAGCTGCGCAAGCGCTACCTGGACGAGTGGACCGCCGGCCTGAAGGAGGACCGACCGCCGGATCCCTCCCGCAGCGACGCGGCGTTCCGTCGGGACGTGGAGCAGAAGGTCACGCAGGGCTTCCCGCTGGTGATTGCGCTCGCCAACGGCGGGCTCCTGTCCCTGATTGCGCACGAGGGCCAGCTTTCCGAGGCGGCGCGCAAGGAGCTCGCGAAGTGCTTCGCGGTGGAGAACATCCTGCGGCCGTTCGACGAGCTGCTCGGCCTGACGCGCACCCAGCTCCTGAAGAGCGCCCGCATGTTCCTCCCGTTCTGGATGACCGTGCCGATCCTGAGCGGGATCATCCGCCTGTTCCGAAGGATGTTTACCGGCCGGGGCCGCCGGGAGGAAGAGGACGAGCCGGGCGCGGGCACCGCGGCCCGGCCGGAGGCCCGGATCGTGGCCCGCAGCGCCGCGGAGGCCGCCGCGCCGCCGCCCGCCGGCGCGAAGGACAACCTTCTGCGCTACAAGCGCAGCGTCCAGTCCCTGGTGTCCCAGTACGTCCCGAAGGGGAGCACGATCGATGCGACGCTGGCGGAGCTCGCGGAGAAGTGGAATCCGCTGTTCGCTGCCGCGCAGAAGAAGAACCTCGTGGAGGACGTGAACGCGCTGGTGAGAGACTTCATCCGGCCCATCCGCAAGAGCTTCCTCGTGCGGCCCCCGGACCTGAAGAGGATCCACTCGCTGGCCGAGCAGCTTTCCGTCAGCAAGGCCCTGGCGCAGATCAAGAAGCGGGATCCGCTCCTGCGCTATATCGAGCTGTACATGATCCGCTGCCTCCAGGTGAAGCAGCTGTAGTCCCGGAAAATACAAAAAAAAGCCGGCGCGTGAGTTGCGCCCGCCGGTGCGCTGTGGTGTCATCTCCCCATGAGGAATCTTCTCCGCGCGGCCGTGCTCGTGCCCGCGGTGCTGGCCGCGGCGTGCACCTCCTCCGCGCGGCCAGCCTCCGCTGACGGGGCACTCCCGTGGCCGAGCGCCAGTCCGGCTTCCCGGGGGATGGACGCGGGGAAGATCGACCAGATGATCGGCTGGATGCGCGCGTCGAACCTGGAGTTCCACGCCGTGGTCCTCCTGCGCGGAGGGGCGCTCGTGCGGGAGGAGTACTTTCCCGGCTGGAACCGTGGATCGACGCAGAACGTGTACTCCTGCACCAAGAGCGTGTTGAGCGCCCTGTGCGGTATTGCCCAGGGAGAAGGTCGGCTGCCGGCAGTGGATGCCCGGGCTCTTGCGTTCCTCCCCTCGGGCAGCCCTCCGGCCGCCGATCCCCGGGCGGCGGAGATCACGCTGGACCAGCTCCTGAGCATGAGCGCCGGACTGCCCTTCATGAGGGCGGTAGACATGGCGGGCGCGCGGGACCAGACCGCGTTTGTCCTGGGAAAACCTCTGGCCCAGGAACCCGGCGCCCGCTTTCTCTACACCAGCGGCGGTCCGCAAGTCGTTTCCGCCCTCCTGCAGCGAGCCACAGGGATGAGCGCGCGCGACTATGCGAAAGGGAAGCTCTTCCAGCCGCTGGGAATCCAGGACTGGTCATGGGACACGGATGGGACGGGAGTCACCATCGGGGCCACAAATCTGACGCTCTCCGCCATGGACCTCGCCCGCCTGGGGTTCCTGTACCTGCACGGCGGGGCCTGGTTCGGCACGCAGGTGGTTCCCGCCTCCTGGGTGAAGGAATCCACTTCCCTGCATGCCCGCGTCACGGACATGAACCGCGCGGAGGGCTCCGGGTACGGCTATTTCTGGTGGGTGGATGAGCAGTGGAACGGCTTCTCCGCCCATGGGGCAGCGGGCCAGTTCGTGTTCGTGGTGCCCCGGCTGGACCTCGTGGCAGTGTTCACCAGCGGGCTCTCCCCGGACAACTTCCCGGTCCCCTGGGACCTCCTGAAGGATTACGTCCTGCCTGCCTGCGGCTGACGCCCGCAGTTGGAACGAGCGCGCGCCTACGCCATCGGCCGGATACGCACCTCGATGTCTTTCGCCGGGGCCAACAGGGCCTGGATACGCGACGTGTCGGTGTCTCCGAAGTGGTAGGGGTAGAGCACCTTCGGCCGAAACGCGAGCGCCGCGTCAGCGACCATCTCCGGGGTCATCGTGTAGGGCAGGTTCATCGGAAGGAACGCGATGTCGATGCCCCTCAGCCCTTTCATCTCCCGCGTATTCTCCGTGTCACCCGCGATGTACAGCCTCCGGGTTCCCAGCGTCAGCACGTAGCCATTGCCGCTTCCCTTCGGGTGGAACGGCTGACCGGGGGCCCGCTCGTGCACCACGTTGTACGCCGGCACCGCCTCCACGCGCACACCGTTGACGGCGCGGGAATCCCCGTTGTGCAGCACCACGGCGCCGGCTACCCGACCGGCGCACCGGGAGGCAACGATCACCACCGAGTCGGGCTTCCGCACCGCCTGTATTGCCGCGGGATCGAGATGGTCCGAGTGTTCGTGCGTCACCAGAACAATGTCTGCCCGGGGCACGGTCGTGTAGTCCGCGTACTGCCCCACCGGATCCACGTGGATCACGGTGGCGCCGTGGGTGAGCCACAGCGTGGCGTGGGCGACGAACGTGATCGAAAGCTCCTGCGGGGCCGGGGCGAATGCGTCGGTGGGGAACATGGGATCACCTCCTGGCTGGAAATATACGTCTGCGCCCCCTGGCGTTGACAGCCGGGGGCCGCTGCGGCCTACTAGGGGTCGATGCCCTATGATTTCGACACGGTGGTAGAGCGGCGCGGCACCGGCTCGGTGAAGTGGGACTCCGTGGAGGAGCATACCGGGACCACGGAGCTTCTCCCTCTCTGGGTGGCCGACATGGACTTTCCCGCGCCTCCTGAGATCATGGAAGCCATCCGGCGGCGCGTGCAGCACGCCGTGTTCGGCTACGTGCGGGAGCCCCCGTCCTTTTTCGAGGCCGCGCAGCAGTGGTACGCGCGGCGCCAGGACTGGACGGTGCCCCGGGAATGGATCGTGAGCTCCCCGAGCGTGCTGTTCGGGTTGTCGGCCTGCCTGCTGGCGTTCACGGAGCCGGGGGACGGCGTGGTGATCCAGCCCCCGGTGTACTACCCGTTCCCTCTTCGCATCCGCGGAAACGGCCGGCGCGTGGTGGAAAACCCGCTCCTCCTGCGCGACGGTGCCTGGATGATGGACCTGGATGGACTGCAGCGGGCCATCGACTCGCGCACCCGGATGCTCGTTCTGTGCAGCCCGCACAACCCCGTGGGTCGCGTGTGGGAGCGGGCGACCCTGGAGCGGCTGGCGGCTATCTGCCGGGAACGCCGCGTGCTGGTGGTGAGCGACGAGATCCACGGGGACCTGGTGATGCCGGGTCACCGCCACGTGCCGATCGCCTCCTTGTCCGCAGCGTCTGCGGCGAACACCGTCACGCTGGTGGCCGCCACCAAGACATTCAACCTCGCGGGCCTCGGAGGGTCCCTTACGATCATCGCCAGTGAAGAGCACCGGCGCGCGTTCGAGGCTTCCCAGCGCGCCGTGCACGCCGGGGCGCCGAACGTCATCGCGGTGGCTGCCGCCGAGGCGGCCTGGAGACACGGTGAGCCGTGGCTGGACGAGCTGCTGGCATACCTGCAGGGCAACTACGCGTTCCTGGCGGAGTTCGTGCGCGAACGGCTGCCGAAGGTGCACGTGTTTCCGCTGGAAGGTACCTACCTCGCGTTGCTGGACATGGCCGGCCTGGGCCTTTCACCGGCCGGCCTCCTGGAGCGCCTGCGCAGGGACGCGCGCGTGTGGCTGGACGAGGGAACGAAGTTCGGACGCGGCGCGGAGCTGATGCAGCGCATCAACCTGGCATGTCCCCGATCCACGCTTCGCGAAGCCCTGGAGCGGCTGGCGCGGACCGTCGGTTAGCCGGGCGACGACTTCTTCCGCGGGGCGGCCTTGCGCGGTGTCGTCTTCTTCGCGGCCGTCTTGGCCGGTCGCGAAGGGCTTCGTGCAATGCGCGTGGCGGGGTGCTGGGTGAGCAGCATGGGCGGCACGAGCGTCCAGACCGCCAGGACCACGGCCCCGTGCCACGGCTCGTAGTAGGGCGGCTTCACGAATCGCAGCGGCCCGGTTCCCATGGCGTAGATCCAGACCACCAGGGAAAGCGTGGAAAGCACGAGCTGGCTGCGCGCCTTCACTCCCTGCGCGTAGTACAGGTACAACGGCGTGAGGCCGATGAGCACGACCGCCAGCACGAGGTGCGGCCAGAACGTCCCGGGCAGCACTCCCTGGACGAACACGAACACCGCGATCACCTCGCTGGGGATCAGCTTGAGCAGAACTTGTAAGAAGCTGTTTTCCTGTTCAATGGCGCGTCCCATACGTTTTCCTTCCCGACAGTGTCGGCGAACGGGGCCGTCCTGTCAACGATCGGCGTCCGCGGGCCGCCGATCGCAGCCGGGCCGGTCTTCCCTCCAGCACGTACACCCGTCCGCCGGGCGCGAGCTCCTCGGGGTAGTGCGTGACAATGAGGGCCGGCACCGGATGCCGGGCGTGCAGCCGCAGGAACATCTCCCATAGCTGGGCGCGGGCCTTTGCGTGCAGGCCGGAGAACGGCTCGTCCATGAGGATGGCATCCGGCATCCGGGCAAAGCACCGTGCCAGCGCGGCCCGCTTCTTCATGCCTCCCGACAGCTCCTCCGGCCTCTTTCCCCCGTCGCCCCCGAGGCCGGCCTCGGCCAGCAGCCGGGAAGCGAACGCCATCGCGCGATGGCGCGGCACTCCCTCGTAGACGAGCGGCAGGGCGGCGTTCTCCGTCACCGTCCTCCACGGGAGGAGCCGGTCGTCCTGGAACACGAAGCCAAGGCGCCGGGGACGCGCCACGGCACCCGACGATGGCCGAAGGAGGCCGGCCGCCAGCCTCAGCATCGTGGTCTTGCCGATGCCGGACTCCCCGGTGAGAAGCGCGATCTCCCCGGGACGCACCGAAAGGCTCGCGTCCTTCAGCACGACCTGCCGCCGGCGGAAGGAAAAGCTCACCTTTTCCAGCGAAAGTGCGCGGGAACCCGGGGAAAGCTCCCGAAGCTCGCTTTCCGTGACCGGGGCCGCTGGCTCCCCGGATATCGAAGGCCGTTCGCGCGCCACGCGCGCCAGTCCCTGGACGAGCCGCACAGCCCTCGGCAGCAGGGAGGTGACCAGCAGGATCAGCAGGATCAGCACCGCGGCCCAGGAGAACAGCGAGCGGATGCGAAGGCTCATGTAGGCGCTCTGGATCTGGAAGCCGATTCCGTCATTCGCGCCGAAGTACTCGGCGGTAACGGACGCCTTCACTGCCAGCACGAGGCCGGCGTTGATCGCGGCGGTGAGAAACGGCGCCAGGTGGGGAAGCACCAGCTCCCGGAGCCGGGCCCGGAGGCCCGGGGCAAAGACGGCCAGCATCTCCCCCAGGTCCCGGGGCAGCGTGCTCATCCCTTCTGCCACCGTCACCGCCACGAGCGGAAACGTGATGAGCGTGATCACGATGATCGACGGCAGGTGTCCGATCCCCATGAGCGCCACGAGCGGAATGGCCCACAGGAGCGGCGGCATCCCCTGGAAGAACGTCACCAGCGGTCTCAGGACGGCCCGGGTCCGCGGCTCGGCTCCCATGCCGATGCCGGCCACGACTCCGGCGGTGAACCCGGCCAGGAAGCCGACCGCCACCCGAAGGAACGTGACAAGGATCTGGTCCCACGTCCCCGGCTGGCACAGGAGCCGCACCGTGTCCGCGAGCGTCAGCCAGGGAGGCGGCACGAAGAACGAGCCGGCCGCGAGACTGGCCCCGGCCCAGATGACGAACAGCAGGAGGACGCCCGCGGCACCGAGGAGTCGAAGGGGCCGGCGGGGAAGCGGAGCCGGGTCGGCCATGCCTCAGGGCGCGAAGAAGAACCGCGCGTCCAGCGGCCGCGGCCCGGCAGGGAGATACCGGGACACCGCCCCGTAGTAGGCAAGCACGCGCGTCTTGTTGTCCGCGGGGGACGGCACGTCCAGCAACGTGTTTCGCGTGGCCTCGGCGAGGATGGCCGGCTCCACTCCCAGCTCCGCGGAGAAGGCGGAGGCCGCGGAATCCGGGGCGGCGCTCACGGCGGCACTCGCCGCCTGCCACGCGGCGATCACCGACGAGATCACCGCGGCGTGGGTGCGCGCCCACTCCTCGGTGGCAAACAGGCTCACCTGGGGGGACTCGCGGTCTCCGCCCGTCAGCCGGCCCCACGCATCGGCATACTGAACGATCCGCCGCAGGCCATTCTTCCTTACGACGGTCGTGGCCAGCGGTTCCGGCAGCGCGGCCGCGTCGAGCTGGCCGGCCAGCAGCCGCTGCACGCTCTGGGCAAACGGACCAAAGCTGATGGCAACATCCTTGTCCGGATCCAGCTTCTCGAACGCGAGCAGCGCCCGGCTCTGGAAGTCCAGCGGGGATCCGGGAAACGGAACGGCAAGCCGGCGGCCTTTCAGGTCCGCGAATCCCTTGAGCGACGGGTCCCTGCCCACCAGGGAGGAGACGCCCCACACGCCGGTGTCCAGCATCACGATCGGGCTTCCGTCCAGCCGGTTCTCCCAGCCCTGGCTGGTGCCGCTGAGCAGGAGGTTCGTCTCTCCGCGCAGAAGCACGGCAAGGGCCTGCGCGTGGTTGACGAAGAAATCGACGCGGAGGTCCACACCGGCAACGCCGTCCCGTGCCATCTGGAGAAACGGAAGCGCCGCCGTGGTCTGGGAAACGAGCACTCGGACCGGCGCGGGAGCGGGGGATTGCGCTCCGGCCGGCACCGCCGAGGCCAGCGCCATCAGCATGCCCAGCAGGGGCAGGCCAGCGCGCGCCCGGTGGGAATCGGATGCGAGAGGGATCATCGGCTGCAAGCGTAGTGGTTTTCACGGCACGGGACAAGCGGGAGCGCTCCGCGTTATAGTGGCGCGGGAGGGCACCGATGAAAGCGGTCATCATCGGCACCAGCGGGCACATCGACCTCGCGCTGGAGGTTCGTGACCGCCTGCCCCAGGTGTCCTTCGTGGGCGTGGCGCCGGGGTCCGCGGACGAGGACGCGCGGGAGTTCTTCGTGGACCAGATGGAGGCATCCCTCATCCCGTTCTACGACGACTACCGGCGCATGCTGGACCGGGAGAAGCCGAACCTCGCCGTGGTGGCCCCGTTCTTTTTCCTGCAGTCCCGAATCGCCTGCGAGTGCCTGGAACGGGGCATCCACGTGTTCGTGGAAAAACCCATGGCCGTTTCCCTCGAGCAGCTCGAACGGCTGAGACGGGCCTACGCCCACGGGAAGGCCGCCCTGTGCCCCATGCTGACCTCCCGCTACGTGCCCAGCTTCCACGCCGCCTGGCGTTCCCTGCGGGAAGGAGAGGTGGGCGAGCCGCTCGCCATCACCGCGCTGAAGTCCTACAAGATGGGCACGCGCCACCCGATGTACACGCACCGCGCCACCTACGGGGGCACCATCCCCTGGGTGGCCATCCACGGCATCGACTGGATCCACTGGTTTGCCTCCGGCGGCATCACCGAGGTCAGCGCCTCTCACACGACCCGCGGCAACGGCGGTCACGGGGAGATGGAGAGCTCGGGCGTGTGCCTCTTCCGGCTTGCCAACTCGGGAAGCGCGTCCCTTTCGTTCGACTACTTCCGTCCCGGGTCCGCTCCCTCCCACGGGGAGGACCGGCTTCGCGTGGCCGGGGAGAAAGGTGTCCTGGAGGTGGCCGGCGCCGATGCCATGCTGTTTCCGCGGGACGGGGCTCCGCGGCTGCTGGAAAAGGAGCCTCCGCTTTCGCTGTTCCAGGAGTTCGTGCGGTATCTCGAACAGGGGACACCGGTTCGGCTGTCCGCGGAGGACGCCTTTGACATCTGTGAGCTGGCGCTGCGCTGCCGGGATGCGGCGGACTCCCGGTCGGCGGTCTCGCTTCGCGCGGCGTCGGGCAGCCCCGCCAGCGCCCGTGGCTCCGTGCTGTGAGGAGGATGAGGTGACGACACACCGCCTGGGAAAGAACGGGCCGGAGATCAGCCGCATCGGGCTGGGCACCTGGGCCATCGGGGGGGCCGGCTGGAAGTTCGGCTGGGGCGTCCAGGACGACGCGGACTCGGTGGCCGTCATCCACGAGGCGATGGAGGCCGGCATCACCTGGATCGATACCGCCGCCGTCTACGGCCTGGGGCATTCCGAGGAAGTGGTGGGCCGCGCCGTGAAGGGAAAGCGCGACCGGGTGCTGCTTGCCACCAAGTGCGGGCGCAAGCCCGTCCCCGGCGGCGAGATCGTAAGCGACCTGAGCGCGGCCAGCGTCCGTGGAGAGCTGGAGGCGAGCCTGCGCCGGCTGGGCACCGACCACATCGACCTGTACCAGGTCCACTGGCCCCAGCCGGAAGACCAGATCGAGGAAGCCTGGGCGGAGATCGGGCGCGCCGTGAAGGCCGGCAAGGTTCGCTACGCCGGGGTCTCCAATTTCAGCGTGGAGCAGATGAAGCGGGTGCACGCCATCCACCCCGTCACGTCGCTTCAGCCGCCGTACAGCATGCTCCGCCGTGACATCGAGTCCGAGATCCTGCCGTTCTGCGCCGAGCAGGGCATCGGGGTCATCTGCTACAGCCCGCTTCAGATGGGGCTGCTCTCCGGCACGTTCAGCCGGGAGCGCGCGGAGTCCCTGGCCGGGGATGACCTGCGCAGCCGAAACGACTATTTCGCCGAGCCGTCGCTGAGCCGGAACCTCGCGCTCGTGGAGCGCCTGCGACCCGTGGCCGCGGCGCGAGGCAGGAGCGTAGGGGAGCTTGCGCTGGCGTGGCTCCTGAGCCGCCGGGGCGTCACGGCCGCCATCGTCGGTGGACGGCGCCCGGGGCAGGCCCGAGGCCTCGCCGGGGCCGCCGACTGGGTCCTTTCCACCGCGGAGCTGTCCCGGATCGATCAGGCCCTGGCCGAGCGGGAAGCAGCGGGACAGTAGTCTCGGCCACGGATGCCGGCGTTGCGCCGTCTCCCGTACGCCCCGTTCACCCAGCGCGCGCTGCGGGTCATCCGTGGTATCCCGCGAGGCAGGGTAGCCACGTACGGCCTCGTGGCCGCGGCAGCGGGAAGCCCGCTGGCGGCCCGCCAGGTGGTGAGGATCCTGCACTCCCTGTCGCGCAAGGAGCGCCTGCCCTGGCACCGCGTCATCGGGGGTCGGGGCGCCATCCGCCTGCCGCGCGGGCTGGGATTCGAGACTCAGCGCGCCCTGCTCAGAAAGGAAGGCGTGGCCGTCACCACCCAGGGACGGGTGGACCTGGCGCGCTACCTCTGGAAGCCGACCCTGTCCGACGACTGAGGCGCATGGCAGGCCACCGGAGGCGACCTCTTAGGGGGCAGGGTCCTCGAGCGTCATCATGGTGACCCCGCCCTTTTCCGGCAGCCGGGAGCTGACGTACAGGCCGTCACTCTGCCGGTACCAGAAGTCGGCGCCCCAGAACGGCGCGAGCGCTCCCGCCGGGGAGAAGTGCACCTTCTGCGCCGGCACGGTGTGACCGTGGAGCGTGAGCTGTTCGGTTCCTGCCCGCTTCACCTGCATCCGGTGGACGGAGAGATCCACCGGGTCCAGTACCCAGAACTCCTGGACGCTTGTCCCGGCCGGCAGAAGCTGGTCCAGCAGCGGGCCGAAGAGCTGGTACCACGGGGCCGTGTCGACCTTCAGCACCTTGCTCACTGCCCGGCCCTTGAGAGTTCCGGTGACCTGGATGGTGGTGCCGGTCCGCGTTCCATGAAGCTCCGTGTGGTCGCTGTCGTTCACGAGGCTCCAGTCCGCCGTCCCGGTGCCGACCCGCCACATGATCGATTCCTGTGACACGGGAGTGGAGGCAGAGAGCGTGAACGAATCTTCGCCGGCCGCCAGCCGGTATTCGAGCGTTGCGGCGGTGGCGCCGCGGGTTTGCGTGTAGCGGGAGATCGACGGCTGGGCGCCGAGCGCCAGGGCGCCGCACGCGAGAAGGAAGAAGCTAGAAATAGACCTCCGCGAAGATCTGCTCACGGGAGACCCCCTGCGCCTTCAGGATGCCGTACACCTCGTAGATCATGTCGCTGTTGCCGCACAGGTAGCAGTACGTGGAGGAGTCCACCGGCTGCTCCCGCAGGAACGACGTGAGCCTCCCCGCGTACGCCCCCGGGCCGGCGGTCCCGCGGCTCACGCAGGGGAGATAGCGGCCGGCCGCGAACACGTCGTGCTCGGTGTAGTCTCCCCGAACCTGAACGCCATGCAAGGCCTGGTAGTCGAGTGACGGCCGGGCCCGCGCGAAGGAATGGAACGGCGACACGCCCGTGCCGGTGGCGCAGAACAGGAAGCTCGGTGGCTCCCGGGTGCCCTCCACAAGCGTGAACGCTCCGTGGGGACCTTCCACTTCGACGAAGTCCCCGGGCCCGGCGCGCCGAAGCGCCGGCGACACGCTTCCCTCCGGGATCTCCTTCACGAGGATTTCCAGCCAGTCGTCCTGCGGCGATGAATAGATGCTGTATTCCCGCTGCTCGCGCCGGCCCGCCGGGCCCACGTTGATCCACTGGCCGGCGGTGAAGCGAAGCCCTTCCCGGGAAAACCGCAGCACGAACACGGAGGGACTCAGATCCCGGCGTTCCAGGACCCGGTGCGGCCGGGCTGCCCCGAACGA
>DASRZR010000208.1:0-7651 GCA_035686185.1 Spirochaetia bacterium
ATCGGCGCAGTCTCCGGCGGAGGCGTAGGGGGGCGAGCAGTACCGGCGGCGCCGGTCCTTCCTCAGGGGGCCGTGGAGCCGAACACGGGTCCGACGGTGCGCTCCAGGAGCGCCACGACGGACCCGGGCGGCACCGCGCGCGGCTGCCGCCCGGGTTCGCGGAGCACCACCGTCCCGGACGTTACCGCCAGTCGGCCGTCCGAGAGGCTGAAAGAACCCTTCTCCACGTGGATCTGCATCCCGCGATACTCGATCGTGAAGACCCCGGAGGCGGCGTCAACGGAAATGCTTCCCTCGGTCAGGAGAAGCTCGTAGCCGGAGGAATCCGCTGACTGGACGCGAACGTGCGTGAGCGGGCCGATGAGCAGCGTGCTTCCGCCGCAGTCGATCTTTGCCCGGCCGTCCTTCCACGCCGTCACTACCGAGGCGGCCGGAAGCTGCCGTCCCACCACGGCCTGCCGCCAGCCCACGCCGGGCACCAGCACTTCCACGTAGCCGGATGATTCCTGCACCTCGGGCGCCTGGGCCGGGAGGCACGGCGCGACTGCCACGAGGGCGCCGAGCAGCATCCCGGCCCGCACGGATTTCGAGTGCCTCACAGGCGCACCCCCGTATCGAGCTGGACGGAGGGAAGAACCGCGCTCACGGTGATCAGCGCGGCCCCGCGCGCCGTGACGGTGAACCCGTCCAGCGGGAGGTAGGCGAGCGTCAGCGCGATCTCCGTTCCCGCGAAGGGGCCCGAGAGCGAGAACGAGTAGTTTGCGGCCGGCGTGCCGCTGGGAACCAGCAGGAGACACACGGTAAGCGCCGGGCTCAAGCGCGCCCCGGCGGGAGCAACGGGAAGCCGGGCGTCCGCGCCGAGCTCCACCTTCACGATGTCCTGCAGGGGGACGTCGAACGCCGGCGATACGGCGGGGCCCGCGAGCGCGGGGAACTCCGACAGTCCGCCTCCCCGGCCGCTCGCCCACAGCCCGGAGAGCCATGCCTCGTGAAGGAGGTCCCCGGGGAGCTTCATCGCCACGAGGGAAGAGACCAGCAGCCCCGCGCCGGTGCTGCCGGCGGAGGGGACGCTGATCCCCACGACCACGTCCGTTGCCTGCCGCAGCCAGGACAGGATCTGCCCGTTCACGACAAGGCCGGCGTACCAGGTATCCAGCCGCGGCGTCTCCGCGCGGAAATCCTTCTGCCAGATTCCAAACAGCCCCAGGGATTGGCCCGCCAGCAGGTGGTCCGCCTCGGTGCGGAGTATGGCAAGGCCGCGCGGCGGCGCGAAGTAATGCGGCCCGTCCGAGAGCTCCCGGGCATCCGCATCCGTGAAGCGCACCCGGTTGACGCGCTTGTCCAGGAGCCCGAGGTAACCGGCCTGGGCGGAGAAGTAGAAACCGAGGTAGCGCACCTCGACGAGCGCGCCATCCAGGAGCTGGGCCGGGTGCACCGCAAGCGGGTCTTCCAGCAGCAGCCCGGTGGGCTCCCGGGCGTCCATCCGGCCGAGCGCCGCGTGCATCCACGGATCGCGGAGACCCGGCGGCTGCATCTCCCATGCCACCGACACCGCGCTGGGATACGCCAGCACCTCATTCGTCCGCGGATCTCCTGCCGCCAGATCCTGGGGCATGTAGGCGAGCTGGCCGGCCACGGAGTACGTCATTTCTCCGGGACCCATCCCGTGGGATACCCCCGCCGCCAGGGAAAGGGAGTCCCGGGAGTCGAACACCGGTCCGTCCCCGTGGTCACTGAAGTCCCCCCGGCTGCCCAGCCCGGCGTCCCAGTCGAAGAGGACGGGCGTCGCGCCCCCCAGTCCCGGCGCGAGGAGCGCCAGCGCGACGGTGAGGAGGACTCGAGCGAGGCCGCGGCCTTCGATCACGGGAGCGCCTTCATGGATTCCAGGAACCGGCGCTGAAGGAGAAGCGCGTCTGCGCCGCTGATGGTGAACCCGGCGCGCGCGGCAGCGGGAATGAGCCCGCGGTCCTGCAGGTCCCGGAACGACGTTCGCGGGCCGGCCAGGAGCCGTAGGGAGAAGCTGCCGGGCCGGTCATAGAGCTGGGTGAGCAGGTAGGCAAACTCCCCGTAGGTGATGGGGTCCGAGTCCGGCGTGCGGGGGAGACGAATCCCCAGGCGCGCCAGGGAGGTGCGCGCGTCCGCGGCTCCCAGCTCCGGCGCGATGCTCCCCGCGCACACGCCAAGGAGCCGAATGCAGACGCCGACGCTCAGCGTTCCCTGGGCGGCTGCCTGGTCCATGATCGTCCCGTACTGAGCGAATGCCGCAGCGGAGACGAAAAAGAACACCCACATTATGATTCGACGGGCTGCCCCGTTCACGAACGCTATTGTACCGTACCGTGGCGCACTTGGACAACAGAGATTTGACTTCCCGGCCGGTCTCAGGTACAACAGATGAAAAAGACAGGGAAAAAGGCGGAAACGCTATGGTAGATGGTACACGTGACTTCCCGGCGCTGGAAAGCGACACCGGAATCACCAGCAGCGAGCGGGAGGAGATCCGCGTCCACATCGAGAAGGTGGCCACGGAGAACCGGATTCCCGTCGAGGCTGCCCAGTTCTCGTTGAACAACGCGCGTCGCGGTGTCCTCCTTCCCGCGTTCGTCAACGTCGGCGCGGTGATCCTGGTCGCTGCCGTGGCGGCACTGCTCACGCTTGCCTTCCGCCACAGCGAGCAACGCCTGGCGACGCAGGCGGCGCAGTACTCCAGCGTGGAGGGCATGCTGATCCGGGAGCTCCGGACCGAGTCCCGCCAGGCCATGACCAGCAAGCAGAAAGAAATCGAGGACGTGCGTCAGAAGCTGAAGGACCTGGAGCAGCAGCTTGCCTCGCTGAACCAGGACTTCAGCGCCCGGCTCTCCCAGAAGGAAGAGGAGTTCAAGGTCCGCCTGAAACAGGAAGTGGACGCGGAGAGGACACGGCTGATGACGCAGGGCCTGGCGGCCACGGAGATGGAACGCCTTCTGGCCTCCTTCGAGGCGGAGCGCAAGGCCTACTACGACAAGCAGCTCGCCGCCTACCGCGCCACCCTGGAGACGGAGAAGTCCCAGCTGCAGTCGGACATCGAGCGCCTCCGCTCCGAGTATTCCACGCGCCTTGCGAAACTGGAGAAGGAGCAGCAGGACCTCATCTCGGGCTTCCAGAAACGGGAAGCGGACCTGCGGCTGCAGCTCGAGCAGAAGACCGTGGTGATGGAACAGGCCAGCGCCCAGAACCGATCAGAGCTCGAAGCGGCCCAGCAGAAACTGGCCGGGCTCAGCCAGGCCGGCGAGCGGGCACGCGCCGTGGAGAACCAGATAGATGGTCTGTCCGGCCGCATCATGGATGCCGTGGCCACCGGGGATACCGGCGCGGCGCTGGCCGCGGTTCAGGACCTGCAGGCGTTCCTGCAGCAGGACAGCGTGCGCTCTCTCGGCGCGCTCTCCTCCCGCGTGCGCACGGAGCTGTTCCTCCTGGGTCAGCTTCGGACCTCTCTCGAGCAGGCGCGGCAGTCACAGGCGCTGAGCGAGGGGCGGTCCCTCACCGATGAGCTGGGGCTCCTGGGCCAGATCCGCCGGATCTCCGGGCAGGCATCCGGCAGCCGGGATCCCGCGCAGAAGCTGGACCTGTACCGGCAGGTGACGGCCGTCCTTCCCGAAGTGCAGGCCGCCTCCGCCGCGCTCTCGGAGGAGGCGGTCCGCGCCGCCGTGGAGCAGGAGCGCGAAAAGTCCCGTACGGACCTGGAAGATGCCCTTGCCCAGCAGGCAGCGGCGCTGGCGTCCCAGGCCGGGACGGCGGCACCGGCCGCGTCGGACACCGGGACGGCTGCCGCCGCGCAGGCACAAGTGGCGGCCCTGCAGAAACAGGTGACGGACCTTACCCAGGGCATGTCACAGGCCGCCGCGCGCTACGAGGCGGAGAACGTGAGCCGGATGGACGCCGTGGCCACGCGCGCGCGCACCACGCGGGACAACCTGGACCGCCGCATCGACGAGCTGAATCTCTCCGCTGACCAGTTGAGCGCTGCCCGGGCGGCGTTCGGCCGCTACGTGGCGCAGGAGAAGGCAGCCCGGCAGGCCAACACGGCGGACCCGATGACTGCCTCGCGCGAGGAGCTGAACAAGTTCCTGCGGGACCCGTCCATCCAGGGGTTGTTCACGGACCTTGCCGACCGGGTGAACTCCCTGTACGCGGCTACCCAGACCGCCGGATCTTCCGCCGCCATGGCCGGGGCGGCCGAGATCCTCCAGGACGTGGCCCGGCAGCCTACGCTGAAAGCCTCCCGCCAGCGCCTGCAGTACGAGCTGGCCAACGCCGGCTCCGACGCCCAGCTCAAGGCCATCCTCACGTCCATGAGCGCGCTGCTGGACAAGGCTCAGCCGGCCGTGACGCCCTGAGGGCGCGGCTTCAGAAGTCCACCCGCACGCCCAGGTACACGTTGCGGAAGTCGACGATGCCCCACGGCAGCTTCACGTAGCCCGGCACGTTGCCGCTGGGATAAGTGTTCGGCACGAAAGAGATCGAGATGAACTCCTGCGGGTCTGACGCGAAGATGAAGGCCGGCTCGTACGTCACGACCAGCCGCACCCGGCGGGACGGCGAATACTCCGCCCCCAGGGCGAGCGTGGCAGCCCCGGGAGCTCCTTCCTGGTCCAGTCCGAAGTACCCGGCCGGATGAGAGATCCGCAGGTATCCTCCCGCCGCCGCGAACAGTCGGAAGAGGCTCTCCGGCGGCAGCACGTACAGGCCGGCATCAAGCGTGAGGAAGCTGAGCGGCGAACCCGTGACCAGGAGCGCCGAAGCGTTGTCGATGGGGTAGAGGCCGATCATGTGAGTGCAGATCCCCACCCGCACGAAGACCTGGGCCGGGATCACGGAGATCCACGCGCGCACCATGGGGAACTGCAGGCTGCTGAGGGACGCCTCCACGCCGATCCACGGCTTGCGGACCTGGTCCAGGACCACTTCCGTGGGATCGATGCCCAGGGCCATGGGCCGCTCGATGTCGTAGAACCCTCCGGCCCGGGCCCGCAGCGTGAACACCGACGGGTAGGGGACCTTCTGCACGAGCACACCGGAGGAATCGATGCGGTACGGCCCTCCCGGGATGCCGGCAAGCTCCGTGCCCGGCTGGCCCTTCACCGTGAGGGTGGTCAGGTCGATCACCCGGGAATAGTCGCCGCGGATGGCTCCCGCCACGTTGTCCCAGAACCCCCGCGCAATGGACCGGGAGTCCACCGCGAAGCCTGGATGGATGGTCTCCTCGCTGGTCGTCTCCTGCCGCAGGATGTCGAACGTGGAGGCCTCCACGGTGAGGTTGTCGAACCCGCCGCTGGCGGACACGTGAAGCCAGCAGTCCGCGTTCACCCGGCGGGCCAGCTCTTCCTTGCCTTCACTGGTCCAGGGAACCGCCGGGTCCGGTGACTCCAGGATCACCACGTCCTTGTTTGCCTGCGCCACCGCCGCGAGGACCGAGTTGTACAGAAGGAACGACTGCTGCGGGGTGAACGTGCCCTGCTCCGCTTCGAACAGGTAGATCATGTACCGGGGCCGGCCGAACTCGGAGCCGGAGGCACCTGACGCGACCCCTGCCGTGGCCCCGGTCGAGCCCCCCGCCCCCGCGGCCGTGCCGACTTCCTGCGCCGGGAGAGCCAGCGCGGCCAGGAGCAGGAGCAGCGCCGACAGCCGTCCCCTCATCACCACCACCTCCGGTAGCGGGTCAGGATCCGGGAAGCCGGGTCGAAGCGGTACATGTACTGGGGTCCCCCCGCCGTGGAAGACACCAGGAACGCGTATCGCCGGGTGAGGGAGCGGTCTCCCACCACGCGCGTGCGGGAGCCGGTCCCGGCCAGCGTGCCGGTCTCGGTCCAGGGATAGCGCTCGGCCCACCCATCCCGTCGCACGAGGAACAGCCCCTGGGTGTCGGCATTCAGCGAAGGGCGGTCCGCCTCCACGGAGAACGGCCAGTCCCCGTTGCTGACAGCGAGAACGGCTCCCCCCGTGAGGGCCGTGGCCAGCGTGACGCGTTGCGCGACGATCTCGCCGGTGGAGGGGCGGGACAGCACGAACGTGATCTCCGTGGTGGAGCTGTTGTACGCAAGGCCGAC
This sequence comes from Spirochaetia bacterium, assembly GCA_035686185.1. GTDB lineage: Bacteria > Spirochaetota > Spirochaetia > SZUA-6 > Fen-1364 > Fen-1364. The sequence continues at coordinate 6,087 of DASRZR010000208.1, forward strand.
GAGCTGGTAGCCGAGGTTGGCATAGTTGGCGTCTGTGGAAGACGGGCGCGCGCCGTCCGGGATGACCCCCAGGGTGCCCGAGGCGAGGATCCCCCAGCCGGTGTCGTATTCCAGCCAGGACAGGTCAAAGGCGGTATACGCCCCGGAAGGCGTGGAGAAGACGTAGGTGCGGGTGCCGTCCGTGAAGCCAAACCCCTCCAGGCCGGTGGCGCTCAGCGTGGGGGAAGCCGCCTGGCCCTGGGCCGTGAACAGCGAGTACCCCACGAGGATCGTGCCGTCGTGGGTGTAGGTGTACGGCTTGCTGAAGTAGTCCAGCGTGGAGCCCAGCGCGGCCTGGCCGAGCACGTGGAGGTCCTGGTCCATGAAGATTTCCTGGCCGGTGTAGCGAAAGCCGTCCCCGTCGCCGGACGGCGGCTCCACCAGGAGCAGCACGCGCGGCTGCTGACCGGAGGCGGTCACCACGTTCAGATCGTAGGTGAGCCCGTCCTTCCCGTGGCCGATCCCATCCACCCGGGAGCCCAGGTCCACGGAGACGTCGGTCTTGTCCGTGAAGCCGGGGAATGGCGTGATGGCAAGGATGTCGCATCCGGCGAGCGCGAGGAGGGCGACCAGCCAGGCTGCCGCGCTACGAGCGGTCCTCACCATGACAGGCCGACCCCCACGGTGAGAGGCGGCAGGCCCAGCGGCGTGCGGATCCACTCGCGGCCCAGAAGGTTGTACCCCAACCCCAGCGCGTAGTGCAGGTCCGGTCTGGCAAAAATCTTGATCCCGGCAACCGTGAACTCCGCCGTCGGGTCTCCCACCACGACGTAGTAGTCCGTGTAGTCCCGCCCGCTGACCCCCTCTACCGTCGTGGCAATCATTCCCAGCCCGGCGGAGACGTAGACCCGGAAAAACGAGGAGTAGGGGAACAGCACGTAGCCCCCGAATCTGGCGTTCACGTCGTAGTGCCGCACCACGTCGGATCCCCACACCGTGGACGGCTCCAGAGACCGGTAGGCCTCCAGGCCGACGAACAGGCTGTCCGGCACCACGTGGAAGCGCGCGCCCAGTCCCGCGCCGGCCGCGAACCCGAAGCTCCACCGGGCTTCCAGGTCCACGCGGGTCTCCCGGTGCAGCGGCGGGATGGTGATGTCCATCTCCGGCGCGGAGAGCGTGAGCGTGCCCGAATACGGGTGGTAGCCTTCCTTGGTGACGCGCACGGGAATGGAGGATCCGACCAGGAACTGGGTGTAGGGGACCACGAGCCGGCCGCCGGACACCGTGCCGAAGTCCTTGTCCACGAGCACCACCCGGCTTCCCTCCTGGGGGCCGCTCACCACGATGCGCTGCACGATGCCGCTGGGAGGCTCCACCTTGTAGCCGCCTTCCCGGTAGCGGGCCACGGCGGGGCGGAACTCCGTCACCGCGTCAGAGACGCTGGCAAACACCGTCAGCCCCTTGCGCGCCCGCGTGAGCACGCCGCCGAGCACGACCTTCACCGCCGGGTCATAGAGGGCAAACTGGATGGTGAGCCCGTCCCCTTCCACGAGGTAGAACGCGGCCACGATCAGGTCCGCGTTTCC
>DASRZR010000209.1:0-8187 GCA_035686185.1 Spirochaetia bacterium
CGTGATTGCCTCTCACGGCGTTTCCTTGCAGGACTGACTTCCTATGGAAGACTTGAAGATCGCGGCGGCTCAGTTCGAGAACCGGAACGCTGACAAGACCTACAATCTCGATGTGATGGACGGCCTTGCCGGCCAGGCAGCCGCGGCGGGCGCCCGCGACATCGCGTTCCACGAGTGCTCCGTGACCGGCTACACGTTCGCGCGGAAGCTCTCCCGGCAGCAGCTCGCGGACCTGTCGGAGCGTATCCCGGAAGGGGAAAGCATCTCCGCTCTCATCGAGATTGCCCGCCGACACGGCATCGTGGTGTGCTCCGGGCTCTTCGAGAAGACGAAGGATGACGAGCTGTACAAGGCGTACGTCTGCGTGGACGGCAGGGGGCTGAAGGCGAAGTTCCGCAAGCTTCACCCGTTCATCAACCCGCACCTGAGGCCGGGCAGCGAGTACGTGGTGTTCGACCTGGATGGCTGGAAGTGCGGCATGCTGATCTGCTACGACAACAACGTCATAGAGAACGTCAGGGCCACGGCGCTCCTGGGAGCGGAGATCATCTTCATGCCGCACGTGACCATGTGCACGCCGTCTCCCCGGCCCGGGGCCGGGTTCGTGGACCCGAAGCTGTGGGAAAACCGGGATAAAGACCCCACGTCCCTGCGCGCCGAGTTCGACGGTCTGAAGGGACGCGCGTGGCTGATGAAATGGCTGCCGGCCCGCGCTTATGACAACGGGATCTACGCGGTGTTCACGAACGCAATCGGGATGGACGACGACCAGCTGAAGAATGGCTGCTCCATGATCGTGGACCCGTTCGGGGACGTGATCGCCGAGTGCCGGTCCCTGGGCAACGATTTCACCGTCGGCACGTGCGTCCGCGAGAACCTCGCAAAGGCCGGCGGCAGCCGCTATCGCAAGGCGCGGAGACCCGAGCTGTACAGGGACATCATCGGCATGCCTCACGAGCCGGAGCAGAAGGTGGCATGGGTGGAAGGCCCGGGCGCCGGTAGTGGCGCCCCCCGCTGAGGGGCGCCCGTCAGAACGTCCGGTTTCCGAACGCCTGCAGGAGGTCCGTCACCTCCAGCGTGCCTCGGACCATGAACGGCTCTCCGTACTTCTTCCCGATGAGGTGCCCGTAGTGCGCCATCCGGGAGAGGATCAGCTCCCGGAAATGCTCGCTGGCGATGAACGTGGGCGGCTCCGAGGAAACACCCGCGGCGCTTTTCTGGTAGACCTGCGTGCGGTAGGCATCCAGCGCGCGCTGCTTCTCCTCGATCACGTCGGAGACGTCCACCACGAAGCTGGGCTCGAACTCCCACGTGCTCATGTAGAACAGGAGCGCGGCCGGTCGGTGCGTGGCCTGCCCGGTGTCCCGCTTGGCAAGGCCGGCAAGGAACGCGGCGCTCTCCACGATCCTGCTGGTGGCCGGGTGGTCGGGGTGACGGTCCTCCCAGTGGGGGAGCAGTACGATGCGCGGCCGGTGCTCCCGGATCTCGCGGATCACCGCTTCCCGGGAAGGCTCGTCGTCATGCAGCCGGCCGTCCGGGAGGCTCAGCATCTCGTGGTGGCAGAGCCCCATGACCTCCGCGGCGGCAGCGAACTCCGCGGCGCGGGCCTCCGGCGTTCCGCGCGTGCCCATCTCGCCGCGCGTCAGGGAGATCACGCCCGTGCGGGCGCCGGCCCGCGCTGCCTTGATGAGCGTGCCGCTGGCGGCCAGCTCCACGTCGTCGGGGTGCGCGCCAAAGGCCAGGATATCCACGGCAGCGGCTGCTTCCATGCGACCTCCAGCTAGTCCAGCATCACGGCGCGGTGCTCAGGGGCAAACGGGTCTATGGCTTCCCGGGCAACTTCCAGCACGCGCTTCCCGTATGCGGCCAGGAACGGCAGCGCGCACAGCGCCCGCTCCTGCAGGCCGCGCCGGGGGGCCAGCGCTGCCGTGAGCCGTCCCACCTGGCGCCGAAGAGTTTCGTCTTTCCTGCGCGCGGCCTGCAGGACCTTCTTCTCCATGAACTCGAACTGGCGCTGCGTGCGGCCCGCCGCCAGCTCCACGGTGCGGTGAAGCGTGGGCTCCAACGCGTCTATCTCGGCCGTGACGCGGTCCCAGATCTCCGCTGCCTTCCGTCGTCCCTGCGTAAGCTGTTCCGAGACGGCGGCCGGCACCTTCGTCTTCAGGATGTCGTCCACCACGCCGTCCCCGCGCTCCAGGAGCTGGACCATGGTCACGCCAAGCTTTTCCTGCAGCCTCTGGATCTTCTTCTCCACCAGCGTGAGAGAGGACCGGGGCACCAGCAGCGGCATGGGAATGCCCAGCCGCTCGTAGGCGAGTGTGAGCTGGCAGAAGTAGGCCACCTCTGCCGGACCGAGCACCGCGGCCAGCGTGGGAAAGATCGTGTCCTGGAACAGCGGTCTCATGGCCGCGTTGGGCGTGAAGGAGTCCGGGCTCTGCTCCAGCAGGGCGGAAAGCTCGCGCGGCGTGAACCGGCGTCCGGAGGCCTTCAGCTCGAAGCCGGCCTTCGTGATCGTGATGGCGTCCCGCGCGGGGTCCTGGTGGAAAAGCGTGAGAAAGCCATCCCGCAGGTCGATCTGCGGTTCATAGCCGGCCGCTCGAAGCCGTGTTGTCTGCTCCAGCGCGGCGCTGCTCACCGGACTGTTCTGCGTGATCTCGCGGTCGAACAGGCCGTGCGCCAGCCTCTTGAGGCGCGTGTCAGAAGGGTCCACGAACGCCAGCCCCATGGGCCCGAACAGGCCCGCCATCCACGCGCCAAACGCCTGCGGGTACGTGCGCCCCGCGGAGTAGGCCTGTCGGACATCGGCCAGGACCGTGGAGCTTTCCCCGCCCTCCGGCAGGAAGCCGGCAAGCCGGTCCAGGAGGGGGCCGATCTCATCGCCAAGACGAATCCGGGAAACCGGGATCTTGGCCGCCGAGGTTCCCGGCATGCGCAGCAGCTCGAGCGCCCCGTCACGGTCCGTGATCCACGCGTGGTCGACCTCCGCGAGGTCACTGTCCTCCGAGGCAATCCAGAAGATTGGCACGACCGGACGGCGCAGCTCCGCTTCCGCGCGCCGCGCTGTCTCCAGGATCGAGAGCGCCTTGTGGACCGTGTACAGCGGGCCGCCGAACAGCCCGGCCTGCTGGCCGCCGACGACCACGAGGGACGACGCGTCCTGCAGGCGCTCGATGCTCCGCCGGGCTACCGGCCCCGCGCCCAGCCGCTCATTCTGTTCGGCGAGGACGCTACAAAGCAACCTCCTGTCGTATGTCCGCTGGTCCACGAGGCGCGCCTGCTCCGCGAACGCGCCCGGCGCCCGGTAGTAGCGGGGCAGCAGGCCCAGGATGCCGGGCTTCGCTTCGCAGTAGTCGGCAAAGAGCCGACTGGTAGCCGGGATGTCGCGAAGGGCAATGCTGTGGACCATGGCCGCATGGTACTCAATCCCCGCGGCGGAGGCAACGTGAAGGCCCTTTGCCAAACCGGCCCGGGCCGGCTACGCTCCCTGCCAGTGGGCTCCCGGCGAGCGTGTGCTTTTCTCGTCCTGCTCGTGCTGGCGGCCGCGGGGGCCTTGCGCCTCGGCGCGGCCACTCCCTACCTCTGGCGCGCGGCCACCGGCGGGCAGATCAGGAGCCGCCCCGCCGTGGGCCCGGACGGCACCGTCTACGCGCTGTCCGAGGACAGCTACCTCTACGCCTGGGTGCCCGGCGGGAGCCTCCGCTGGAGGCACGTGCTTGGCTGGCTTCCCTGGGACTGCCTTGCGGTTGGCGATGACGGCACGATCTACGCCGGACTGAAAAACGGCGACTTCCTGGCGGTCAACCCTCGCGGCGGCCGGCTGTGGACGGTGAGCCTGGACGGCCTGCCGTCCGGGGACCCCGCCATCTGCCGGGACGGTACCGTGCTCGTGGGCACCGCGGCCGGGACGCTGTACGCCTTCTCCCACCTCGGTTCTCTCACGTGGTCGGTCACGCTTCCCGGAGCCGTGCGCGGCGCGCCGGCAGTGGACGGCGGCGGCACGATCTACGTGGCAGCAGCGGACCGCCGGCTGTACGCGCTGACGCCGTGGGGCACGTTCAAATGGTCACTGCCGTTCGACGCGCCGCCGGGGCCGGCCGCCGTGGCCGCGGACGGGACGGTGATCACCGCCACGGATGACGGGGATCTGGTGGACGTGAGCGCTGCCGGTGACGTTCGGTGGAAGGCGGCGCTTGGCGGCCCGCCGGTCGGGGCCTCGGCGGACGCGTCACACGTCCTGGCCGGCACCATGGCCGGCCAGGCGTCGGTTTTCAGCCTGGATGGCCGCGTGGCGTGGACCGCGTCCGCCGGGCGCCGGTTGAACGCGCCTCCCTGCGCCGTTGCCGGCGGGGTCCTCCTGTCCGCGGAGGACGGGTCCCTGTCCTATGCGGCGTCGGCCCGTGCCACGCCCGCGCTGCTGCACACGGCGGCCAGCGGCCCGGCCGTGATAGCGCCGGACGGCAGCATCCTTGTGGGCGGCCGGGACTGGATCGTGTACGACATCGATCCCGCCGCCGTCCGCGTGCCTCGCGCGGCGGAGCTCTCCTCCCTGCCATGGCCCCAGGCCGGCCATGACGCCATGCACACCGGGCGCACGGAGGCGGTCTCCGTCGATAACCGCTCACTGCTGGAAGAGGATCCCGACTACCTGTACCTGCAGGGCCTGCTCGGCGCGGGCGGCCGGGACGGCGTTCAGCTCTTCCTGTCCGAGGTCAGGAGCCGGCTGGCCTCCCGCACGCTCGGCGGCAGCCGCTGGTACGCGGCCAGGGACCTGGAGGGCGTGGTCGGCTACGGCCTGCTCACGCAGGTGCGCCAGAACCAGAAGCTGGTCAACGATTTTCCGGACCTGCGCGCCCAGGCCGCGGACCTGCTGGCCCGGATTGGATCCACGGCGTCACGCACCGCGCTGCTGCGGGCGGTCTCGGCGGAGCCCGACCCCCTGGCGCTCTCCGCGGAGGTCCACGCGCTGGGCGCGCTGGCCAGTGACGGGGACGGCGCCTCGGTGCGCGCCATCGTGCGTGCGTTCACGCACCGGCCGGGCGGCCCGCCGGACAACCGGCTGGCGGCCGCGGTGGTGGGCGCCCTTGGCCGTATTGCCCGCTACGAGGGCAGCCTCGGAGACTCGGACGCCATCTCGGCGCTGATCGCGGTGGCCAGCGGGGACTACGACCTGTCCGTGCGGGCCGCCGCGGCGTCCATCCTGCAAGGCGACCTGAAAGCATATATACTTTCGCAAGAGGAGTAACCGATGAACAACACTCGATTGTCCCCCTCGGTGAGCCTTGTCGCGGCGCTGATCCTTCTCCTCGCGGGCACCGCCGCCTTCGGCCAGGTGGACAAGGACGAGCTGGCCAAGGGCCAGAACACCGCCATCACGTTCACCAACTACGTGGGCCCGCATAACCGCATCGATACCGTGGAGCAGATCGTGGCCATCGGGCAGGGCCTCGGCCGCGGCGTGGGAGCCGCCTCCGGGGAGTTCGCCGTCGGCGGCAAGTACCGGCTCCTGCACGTGATCGGGGCCCCGGACGGCAGCAAGCTGGACGCGGACATCTTCATCCTGGAGGCCGGCTCCGAGGTGGATGACGTGGTGAACATCATCCGCATGGTGAGCGGCTACCTGCAGGCCGCGTACCGCTACTCCCCCGCGGATGCGCAGACGCTCGCCCGTTTCGTCGTGTACTACAACGCGGTCTACCGCGGCAACCTCACCTACCTCGGGGGCGTGTACAAGAACGAGGTCATGTCCAACGTCACCGCGGACAACGCCGGAATCGCCACCCGGTACTCGGACTGGCCGGGCAAGACCCGCATGATCGTGCCGTTGTCCCTCGGCGCCCAGAAGGGGAGCCTCACCGCCGTGCCGGCCGGCCAGCTTGCCAACCCGCAGGTCATCCAGAACCTGCAGGGCCAGCCGGGCAAGGCGCTGCCGGAGCGCAAGGACGTGGCGGAGCTGCAGCAGCGCGGTATCGAGGAGCAGCAGCAGAAGGCGGCCGGCCAGCAGGCGGCGCTGGACCAGTCACAGCAGCAGCTTGCCCAGCAGCAGCAGGCGCTCCAGCAGGCCCAGGCGAACGCGGCGCAGGCCAACGCGGCCGCCGCGGCGCCCGGCGCCACGGCCCAGCAGCAGGCCGCCGCCGCGCAGGCCAACGCCGCCGTCACGCAGCAGCAGGCGGCCGTGGCCCAGCAGCAGCAGGTTGTCCAGCAGCAGCAGCAGCAGGCCGCGCAGACTCAGGCGCAGATCGCCGCGGACCAGGCGTCCGTGCAGCAGCAGCGCGCCAGCATCGCTTCCGACCAGCAGACGCAGATCCAGCAGCAGGCGGCCCAGCCGAACGCGGCTACCACGGGGACCTCGGCGGCGCCGGGGCAGCTCCTGTTCGTGTACGCGGTGCCGGCATCGCCGGAGAAGCTCGGCCAGCTCGTGCTGATTGACCGCAACTCCGGGAAGCTCCTGTCCAAGTCAGACCTGAACTCCGTACGCGGCCGGCTGTACGTGACGGTAGGCGGCTCGCTGGTCGTGGTGGCGGGAACCACCGGCGGCACGGCAGCCGTGCGCCTGGTCTCCGTGGACCCGGCCTCCCTGGCCGTGAAGCAGCAGGGGAAGGACAACATCGTGCCCACCAGCTACCTGGCGGCCACGGACACCTCGGCCTACGCGGTGGTGAGCACGGCCAAGGGGAACTTCCTGGGCCGGTTCGACGGCTCCCTGGCGCTGCAGGCGCAGTCGGAGAAGGCGGTGGACCCGTCTACCTATATCGCGCTTTCCGGCACGGAGGTGTTTGTCCAAGACTCCGCCGGCAACATCATCATCCTCAACCAGGATGACCTGAAGGAGAAGAAGCGCACGGGCACCACCCCGATGTAGGGGGCGCGGGGCCGCCCGGGGCGGCACGCTCGTCCGGGGGCGGCCGCCCCCGCGGTGCGGTGCGCGGCCCTACTTCCCGCTGAACAGCGCCGCGATCTCCTTTGCGTACATGCTGTCCACCACGTGGCGCTTCACCGACTGCTTGGCGCTCAGCTCCACGCCCACCTCGAAGTGCCTGGGCAGGAGCCGGAAGCGGAACACGCGCTCGAACTCCCGGAAGCCGCGCCTGGCGCACACCCGGGACTGGATCTCGTCGTTGATCAGCTCAAGGGTCTGAGGGTTCTCCAGCAGGTCTTCCTTGTCCGTCCAGGCGATCTCCTGCTGCTCGGCGTAGCGCTCCAACGCCTCCTGGTTGGGCACGAGCAGCGCGCCCAGGAACTTCTGGTCCTGGCCCACCACCATGGCCTGGTCGATGTAGGGGGACTCCAGGATCGTGTCCTCGATGGGCACCGGTTCCACGTTCTCTCCGCCCAGGAGCACAATGGTCTCCTTGGTGCGCCCGAGGATCCGCAGCTCGCCCTTCCATGTCATCATTGCCAGGTCCCCGGTATCCAGCCAGCCGTCCGGCGTCAGCACCTCAGCGGTCTTTTCCGGACGCTTGTAGTAGCCCTTCATCACGTTCGGGCCCTTGAGGTGGAGGACGCCCTTGTGGCCCGGGCCTACCTCCGCCCCGGTGTCCGGGTCCCGGAGCTTCGCCTCCTGCTCCGCGAGGAGCGGCCCGATGGTCCCCGGCACCGGGTGGTGCTGAAGCCGGACAGAAACCACGGGCGTGGTCTCCGTCAGCCCGTAGCCCTCCAGCAGGAGGACGCCGGCAGCCTGGAAGAATCGGTCCACGTAGGGCGGCAGCGCCCCGCCGCCGGAAACGGTGAACCGGAAACGACCGCCCAGGCGCGCCTTGATCTTGTTGAACACGAGGACGTTGCCCAGCGCCCGGAAGGGATACAGCAGGAGGAACGGGAGAATCCCGGCGATGAAGTCCAGCAGCGCGAAGCGGCGCGTGAACTGCGGGTACAGCCCCCGCACGAGAGCGGAGGCGGTGGCGTGCGCTTCTCCCACGGCAACGAAGAAACGGAAGAGAACCCGCTTGATCCCGCCTTCCTCGTCCACGTTGCGGTAGATGGCGGCCCGGACGCTCTCCCAGATCCGCGGCACGGAGGCCATGACCGTCGGCTTGATGGCCGCCATGTCTGCCAGCATGACCTGTCCCACCGGCTTGGAGTAGGCGAGGGAGGCGCCCATGGAGAGGACAAAGTTGTCGATGATCCGCTCAAACGAGTGCCACACGGGCAGCACGGAAAGGAAACAGTCCTCCGGTCCCACGTGGATGG
>DASRZR010000210.1:0-2994 GCA_035686185.1 Spirochaetia bacterium
AGAACCTGCCGGACTACGTATCCGTCAAGGATCGGGAGGGCAGGTTCCTGCTCACGAACACGGCGAACGCGCGCATGCTGGGCCTTCGCACCGGCCGGGAGGCCACGGGGAAGACGGACTTCGATTTCTATCCGCCCGGGGAGGCGGCGCGTTACTGGGCGGACGAGCAGGAAGTGATGGAGCGCGGGATCGCGCTGGTCAACAGCGAAGAGGAGTCGCACGACCCCGCGGGGCATCGGCGCTGGACGCTCACCAGCAAGCTTCCGCTGCGGGACGCGGCCGGGAACATCACGGGGGTGGTGTGCACGGGGCGCGACATCACCGAGCTTCGGCGCGCGCAGGAGCGCATGGAGGACCTCGCGCGGCTCTCCGACGAGAACCCGCACCCCGTCATGCGCGTGTCTCCCCGGGGAGAGGTGCTGTACCAGAACAACGCCGCCCGGGCGCAGTTCGGTTCCATCCTGGACGCGCCGCGCAGCACCGTGTCCGCCCCGCTCATGGCGGATCTGGCAAGCGCCTGGGCGGCCGGAGAATCGCGCGATGTGGAGGTTCGGGAGGATCGACGCGTGTTCCTCGTGACCATCGCCCCGATCAAGAGCCGTGGCTACATCAACCTGTACGGGAAGGACGTCACGGAGGAGAAGTCCCTTGCCGAGCGCTTCCTGCAGTCCCAGAAGATGGAGGCGGTGGGACGGCTGGCCGGCGGGATCGCCCATGACTTCAACAACCTGCTCACGGTGATTGGCGGCTACTGCGAGCTGGCGCGGGACGCGCTTCCGCACGACACCACCGTCCGACGCCAGGTGGAGGAGATCGCGGGGGCGGCGAAGAAGGCCGGCGCCCTCACGTCCCAGCTCCTGGCCTTCAGCCGCAAGCAGGTGCTGATGCCACGGGTCATCGACCCGAATGCGCTCCTGAGGTCCATGGAGGGCATCCTGGCCCGGCTGATCGGGGAGGACATCGAGCTGAAGGCGTTCCTGCAGCCGGACGTGGGCCCGGTCAAGGCGGATCCCGTGCAGCTGGAGCAGGTGCTCATGAACCTCGTGGCCAACGCCCGGGACGCCATGCCCCAGGGCGGCAAGCTCACCATAGAGACCTCCAACCGGCACCTGGACGAGCAGTACGCGGCGGAGCACGCCGGCGTGACCCCGGGGGACTACGTTCGGATCGCGGTCACGGACACCGGCCGGGGCATCCCGCCGGACATCCTGCCCCACCTGTTCGAGCCGTTCTTCACCACCAAGGAACAGGGGAAGGGCACCGGGCTGGGGCTTTCCACCGTCTATGGCATCGTGAAGCAGAGCGACGGTCACGTCACCTGCTACACGGAGCCGGGCCGGGGCACGACGTTTGCTATTCACCTTCCCCGCGCCACCGGGGACGTGGAGACTTCCGTCTCTCCGGAGCAGGGGCAGTCCGGGCTGCGAGGCACGGAGACGATCCTCCTCGTGGAGGACGAGGACATGGTGCGCCGCTACACGCAGACGATGCTGGAGGAGAACGGCTACGTCGTGGTGGCGGCGGCCAACGGGCAGGAAGCCGTCGCCTCCATGGCGGCCCGTCACGGGGACGTGGCGCTCCTGGTGACCGACGTCGTCATGCCTGGCATGAGCGGGACGGAGCTTGCCCGGCTGCTGGGGGGCCGCTACCCGGGGATCCGCGTGCTGTTCATCTCGGGGTACGCGGGCAACGCCGTGGTGCAGAACGGCATCCTGGACCCGGGAATCGAGCTGATCCAGAAGCCGTTCACGTCCCGTGAGCTCCTGTCCCGGATGCGGGACATCCTGGACGAGCGGCGTGGTTGATTCTCTGCCGCAGGGACCGGATTCCACCAGGGAACCGCACCCCCGGGACCACCAGGGACTGGCGTTGCCTTCTAACACGAAATGTAGTAGCTTGAAGCATCAGAATTACCATTTGTGATTCAACATGGCTGACTTTGCTGCACGCCTGACAGGGCTCCGAAAACAGCGGGGCCTCCGGCAGGTCGATCTGGCCGACGCCATGGGCGTTGCCCAGACGACTATCGCCAACTACGAGAGGAAGGCGCGGTTTCCCGACGAGCAGATGCTCGGGAGGCTGGCGGACTTTTTCGGCGTGGGCATGGACCATCTCCTGGGACGGAGCGTGCCGGTCCGTGACGGGGGACCGAACATCGCGACGGCGACCGCTGACGCGCCGGTGCTTCCCGAGGCAGCGAGCCGCTGCCTCCAGCTCCTGAGATCGAACCATGCGGAGGCGGCGCTCGGTCTCGTGCAGTCCGCGATGCGGGACGGACTCTCCCTCGGTCGCGTGTACCGGGAGATCCTGCAGCCGGCGCTCGTGGAGACGGGACGACTCTGGGAGCGCGGCATGCTGGCCGTGGGAGAGGAACACCTCATCAGCGCAGCTACCCAGGGCATCATGTCACGGATTGCGGCCACGCCTCCCGCGGCGCGCGCTTCCTCGACCCGGCCGCGCTGTCTCGTGCTGGCCGCGGCCGGTGAAACGCACCTCATCGGGGCCGGCATGGTGGCGGACCTGCTGAGGCAGGACGGCTGGGACGCGTTCTTTCCCGGTGGGAACCTGGGCATCCGTCACGTCCGGGAGGCGGCGGCGCAGATCGCTCCCCGGCTGATCGCCATTTCGGTGACCATGCCCGGCTGCCTTCACGCCGCGGCTGACCTGATCATGGCGTTGAGCGTGCACGGCCGGCGGCGCGCCTTCCACATCATCGTAGGCGGCCAGGCGTTTCAGCGGTACCCGGGCCTGTGGCGGGAGATGGGCGCGGACGCCACGGCGGAGGACGCCGAGCGCGCCGCGGAGGCCGCTCGGCGCCTGGTACCGTGGACGAGCGGCGGTTCCGGAAGGAGGAAGGGGTGAGCCTTGTCGAGCTTCAGGATGTGAAGAAGCATTACATGCTCGGAGAAACCCGGGTGGACGCCCTTCGGGGCGTGTCGCTCTCGGTGGAAGCGGGGGAGTTCCTGGCCATCGCCGGGCCGTCGGGGTCCGGCA
>DASRZR010000211.1:0-3115 GCA_035686185.1 Spirochaetia bacterium
CGGCAGATCACCATCGTCCACAGCGTGGTGCTCAGTGAGAGCCGGGAGCTGTACAGAAACCACCTGTTCTTCGCGCGGATGCAGCAGTAGCCATGTTGACGGAACCGCAGTCACCGACCCCTGCCGACCCCCTGACGAGCACCGTGGAGGAGCTGCGCCGGGAGAATGCCGCGCTGCGGAAAGAGGTGGCAGCCCTCCGGGAGCGCCTCCGGGAGCTCGGGGAAGCGCTCGCGGAGTCCACGACGCACGCCGGGCGGTACAAGGCGTTGTACGACGCGCTTCCCGTCTCCGTCTACGTGTTCGACAAGGACGGGATCATCGTCGGGGTGAACCCGTTCCACCTCAAGACGATGGGACGCGGAAAGACGTCCGTGGACGACTACGTCGGGAAGGCCGCTGCCGCCCGACCCAGCCTCGTTGCCGCCGGCATGTCCGACAGCGTGCGGGTCATCCTGGGAGGCGAACGCTTCGAGGCGCTGGACGTGCACTTCCCGGAGCTTTCCGGCGGCGGGGAGGCCTGGTGCGACGTGCGGGGCGTACCCCTCATTTCCAACGGGGAGCTGGTGGGCGGCATCGTCATGTCCATGGACGTCACCGCGTACCACCTGGCCAAGGAAGAGCTGAAGAGGCACGTGCGGCGGCTGGAGCAGACGCTGGGTGGGTTCATCCCCATCTGCGCCTCCTGCAAGAAGGTCCGCGAGCAGTCCGGGAGCTGGACCCAGATCGAAAAGTACGTCGCGGCGCGCACGGAGGCGGAGTTCAGCCACACGCTCTGCCCGGACTGCGCGCGCCAGTTGTTCCCCGAGATCCACGAGGGAACCTGATGCCGGGGACTCGCGACGAGGTCACGCTGCGCCGCCTCGTGGCCATTGCCCTGCCGATGATCCTCTCCTCCGCCTCGGAGACGGTGATGCTCTTCTTCAACCGCTGGTTCGTCTCGTTCCTCGGATCGGACCACATCCCGGCCTCCATGAGCGGCGGCCTCACCCAGTTCGTGTTCACGATCCTGTTCTCGGGCATTGTCGGCTACGTGAACGCGCTGGCGGCGCAGTACCACGGCGCCGGCCGGCCGGACCGATGCGTGCAGACCGTGTCCCAGGGCGTGATCCTGTCCATTGCTTTCTATCCGCTGCTCCTGGCCCTGATACCGCTCGTCCACCGCGGCTTCCTGCTGGCGGGGCACGGCCCCCGTCAGGTGGCGCTGGAGTTCGCCTACTTCCGCATCCTCATGGCAGGGTCCCTGCTGTTCCTCCTGCAGAGCGTGCTGGCCGGCTACTTCGTGGGGATGGGAAAAACGCGGGTGGTGATGCGTGCCAGCTTCCTGGGGATCTTCGTCAACCTCCCGCTGAACTGGGTCCTGGTCTTCGGGAAGCTGGGCGTCCCCCGGATGGGAATCGAGGGGGCTGCGCTGGGCACGCTCGGCGGCTCCCTGTTCATCGTCCTGGTGCTGTTCGTTTCGTACCTGAGAAGCGGCGGGTACCGCACGTTCGGCGGATGGCAGGCCTGGCGTCCGCGGCGCGACCTGCTGGTTCGCCTGCTGCGCTACGGCACGCCCGTGGGCGTGGAGGGATTCATCAACGTGTTCGCGTTCAACGTGTTCGTGCTGCTCATGCAGTCCTACGGCCCCACGGTGGCCGCCGCCATCACGATCACGTTCAACTGGGACCTGGTGGCGTTCATCCCCATGCTGGGGGTGGGCGCCGCGGTCACCTCGATGACCGGCCAGCGCATGGGAGCCGGAGACGTGGCCGGGGCGCGGCGCGCGGCGTACCTCGCCCTGCGGCTGGCCTGGATCTGGGCCGGCCTCATGGTGCTCGTCTTCGTGGCCGGCGCGCCGCTGCTGGTGACCATGTTCGCCCAGGGCTTCACCGCCGGGGACGAGCAGATCCTCCCGCTCGCGCGCGTGCTGCTCCGGCTGGCCGCGCTGTACACGCTGGCGGATGCCACGGGCGTGGTGTTCTCCGGAGCCCTTCGGGGCGCGGGGGATACGAAGTGGGTGCTCATCCTGTCCGGAATCCTGCACTGGATCATGGCCATTGGCGCGTTCGTGTTCATCCGCATCCTCGCGCTGCCACCCGTGGTGGTATGGTTCTTCTTCATCGCCTTCGTGATGTCGGTGGCAACCTCAATGTACGTCCGTCACCGCCGAGGCGCCTGGGAGCACATCCGTCTCGTGGAGGCGCCGGCCGCCTCCGCCGCCCCGGGGGCATAGCGACCGGGCGCGTCCCACCTCGGGGCGCCATCGCGCTGCCTCGCGTCGCTTCCGAGCGCCCCCCCCTACGCGACCTTGTAGATCATTACCGGCGCCTCCCGGCCCTTCACCCGGACCGGGCCCAGCTTCGTCAGCGAGCGCGGCTTGGTGGCGAGCTTGCTCCACACCTCCTCCGAGATGAGAAGGCGGGAGGACAGCGGCTTGGTCATCTCCTCGATCCGGCGGGCCACGTTCACCGTGTCCCCGACGATCGTGTACTCCTTGCGCTGGGCGGAGCCGATGGTGCCGGTGATGGCCGCCCCCGCGTGGAGCCCGATGCCCACGCGCGTGGGGTCCCCGCCGCGCCGCGAGTTGAACTTCGCAAGCTCGTTCAGGATCTCGATGGATGCCTTCAACGCGTGGTGGCAGTTGCGCTCGTCCGGGATCGGAGCGCCGAACACCGCCATGAACCCGTCTCCCAGGAACTTGTTCACGATGCCCTGGTTCCTGTTCACGCACTCCACCATGAACTCGAACAGCGAGTTCAGGTACTCCACCACTTCCGCCGGGGCGCTCTTCTCCGTGTAGGAGGTGAAGTTGCGGATATCCAGAAACATGAGGCAGACCTCGCGCAGCTCGCCGTCCTGCTCGATGTTCTGGGAGAGGAGCCGGTTCACCACCTCGGGGGACACGTGCTGGCCGAACACGCCCATGACCCGGTTCCTGTCCTCGATGGCGCGGCGCTGCCGCCGGTACGCCTGGTAGAAGATGGCAAACAGCGCCAGGTAGAGCAGTACCCCGGCGGCGGCCACCAACCCCTCCACGAACAGGGTGTTGCGGGCAATCTGGTTGAACAGGTCGCGGTTGGCCTCGTAGAGCTCGATGACCCCCGTCACCGCGCCGTTCTGGACCACCGGCGTGTAG